>CALFSW010000051.1 GCA_937916505.1 uncultured Verrucomicrobiales bacterium
CTACTAATAGCCTGGCAGTGACAGGGTTGGGGAATGTCGGAACTATGAACTACCAATCAGAGGTAACTGCTACAATTTCTCTAGAGCGGGAGACAACCTATGATCAATATGTTCTGGTTCCAGAGCCAACGAGTGGCCTCCTGATTTCTCTCACCCTTCTGGGCGGATGCCTGGTTCGGAAGAGAGCGACCTCTTAAGGCTCCCTCCGGATACTACCCATCCTGCAGGTTGGCTCAACTAATTCACCGAGAGACCGGCAGTTGCGCTGGCGCTGACCTCGCCGCGGAGAGCGCAAGAGGAGGCCCTGTTTCCCTCCCCTGTTCCGTGAAAACGGATCGCGGCTTTCGCTGCCGGTTCCTTGCGGGTCTCGGCGATGGTGCAGCCGGTCACCAAAACGTCACGGCAGTCCCGGGCGTCGATTCCGTAGGGGACGCCATTGGTGAAGGTGCAACCGGTCACGGCCAAGCGTTGACAGTTTTGGAGTTCCAGAAGAGACGCTCCGTTTTTTTGTCCTTCGAGGGATTCGTCCAGAAAGCTGCAGCCTGCAATAGCGCAGTCCTCGCTGTGGGTGAAACGAACTCCGGTGCCTCCCTTTTCGGTGTGTCGCCGGAAATGGTTGCTGCCGACGGTGATCATTTGTGAATTCTCGACGAGGAGATTGTGATGCGAGCAGGAGTAAATTGAGTTGCCGGTTAGCGAGACGCCATAGCAACCGGTGAGATGAACATTCGTCTCCTGTGATCCGATAATGTTCCCGGTGATGGCGATCAGACCCGGGGGACGTGAACTGTCGGCCTTTTCCATGATCCTGATGTTGCAGCCGTCTTTGGATGAAGTGGCCTGAATGGTGTTCGAGGCAATGGTGATTTCGTTCACGCTGGCCCCATCCGCAGTGGTGTCGATCCAGATTTCCGCAGTGGGTTCGATGGGGAGTTCGGGGAAAGAACGCGGAGTATTATTGTATTCAATGTCGTTCCCGGTGATTTGGAGATTGCGAATCTCCGAGCGTTCGATGCGAATGCCACCGAGACGATTGTAGCTGAGGTGCGAGGTGGCAATGTTGATTTGATGGAGATTGAGGCTGTCCATGTAGATGCCAACCCCCCGGTTGTGGTAGATGTGGCAGTTGACGATCAGGATGTTACGATTGCGCTTCGTCAGGTGAATGCCGTGTCTGACGTTCCGAATCATGACACCATCGAAGACGGCCTGCATCGTTCCTTCCAGCTGAAAGCCATCGGCTTCCGGGTGGGCTCCCTCGAGGGCGATCTCACGAATTGCGGGCATTCGTTCCGACATCCAAACGGATGGCTTGACGGAACCGGGATCTCCCGTTCCGCCATGATTGCCCATGATTTGAAAGGCCGGTCCGTGGCCCTCCATAACCACCGTGGCAGTGCCCATCGATCCGGAAATGGCGAAAGGGCTCAGCCCGGCGAGGGGGATTTTCAGAGTCTTGGTGATCCGGTACCTTCCTTTCGGAAAATTCAAGAGGCCGTCACCATCTATGATGGCGTGCTGGATTGCCGCGGTATCATCGGTCTCTCCATCGCCGGTAGCCCCAAAGTTTTTGACGTCGCTCATTGCAAGAGCATGGCGATGAATTCTCCGAATGGGAAGGAGAGGGTTCCGCTTTGAACTCTTAAAGGCTCCGGACTGTCTTCGTGAAGTTTTTTCAAGAGGCACTCCAAGATCTTCCAGAGCGAGGCCTACCCGGAATACCGGGCATTTCGCAACCGACAGGATTGACCGGAACGATCGGCGAAGTGCGCTGAAGAAGGAATTTTCATCACCAGAACACTTGGCACGATGCAAAATCCGCCCCAACCGGAGTGGTCCTCACTCTTGTTCGAGATCATTGATGATCGTCTCAATCTCGAGGAGCGATTTGCCAAAACTGCCATCTGCAATTTTCACTTTCGATTCACGGACGAGTCCGCCCTTGGGATCGTAGGTGCGGATGGCGCATTCGTGCAACTCACCAACGGCGTCGCTTCCGTCCGCCCGGCTGAGCTGCAGGAAGAGTCGGCCCTTGCCATCCTGGTCGGGGCCCAAGTCCTTCAGGAGAGAGGTGAGATCGATCCCGACTTCGATCGGGGAGTTATCACCCGGGCCCGCCAAGGGAACGTGGCCGGCATTGCCCCCGCCGAAGAGGGGCCAGCCGTTGAATGTTTCCGGAGCGAACTTGTGTTCGGGGGAGGCGGCATCCTTGTCACCGGCAATCCCGATGGTCATCCGCAGGTCCGTTCGGTCGTTGCAAGCGAGCTTGAGCCTCAGGGTCCGGCGAGGCGTGTGACGGGCTACTTCGGCCCGGCCCAGGTAGTTTCCACGTTTCCAGGTCGGGTCGATCATCGCACTATAGAGAAGATAGATCTTGCCGTCCTTTGACCATTTTTCGCCCCATGAATTGACGACAATGTAGGCTCCGCGTTCCCAGTCGGCGAGGGTGACCCTGCCGTCATCGTTGAGGTCGAGGTCGTTGGTGATTTTTCCGTCGCCGTTCAAGTCGTATCCGACCTGGTCGTCGTAACCCACACAGGTAATGCCGTGCCCATGGCCGGTCGGCCCCCAGCGGGTCCAGAGGTCTTCGCCCGCCGCATGTTCACCTTTGGGAATGGTGACCGTGACTTTCTTCAATTCGCCCATGCGGCCGTCCAAGGCAAACAGTCCGCCCATGGCCTCCTTGCCCGGCTTGGGTTGATTACGGTCGAAAAGCCAACCACGGGCTTCGTTGAGTTGCTCAATGGTATTGGCCGGAGAGTAGCGGTAGCCCGAGACGCGATACGCCATCGCCTCGCGCCAGATTTCGTAGCCATTTGGCCAAACGCCAATCTTATTCAGGCGGACCCCGCCGTAGGACTTGGCGGTGGGCACCCCGACGCGCTTGGCCACTTCCCAGCCGTGATAGGCTTCTGATCCTTTGTTTTCGGCGCGGTTCATCATGTTCCACGAAAAATGGGCGGGGAACCGCGTCGCGTCAGTGTCTGCGATGGTGCCATTCAACACGTTCATTTCGTAAGTGAAGATCGACGCCACCGAGGCGAACTGGCCACAAGCCCCCCATTTTTGCTTATAGATGGGCGGGAATTGCGGGCGGGTGGAGTTATCGGCACGTGACGGCAAGCGACCTGGGTCGACCTTCGTTTCACCGACATCAGGTCCCGTGGCATCACGCCAGGTGTCGTAGTCCTTCCCCTCGGAAGGAGGTCGGGCAAAACCGCCTGGATAGGCGGCCCGGGCTTTACCGGCCTCGATTTTTGTCCGGCCCGCATCGTCAGCGATTGCCGGACCAATGAGACTAAAGAAGACGAGGCAACAGGCGTTGGGCAAACGTATCGGATAAGAGATCATGGAAAGAGTCACTGAAGAATCCCCGTCTGTAGCAGACACGCGGATCGTTACAAGGGGGAGGATTGCTCCGTCAAAGATGAGCCGCCTATTTTTAAGGTCCCTTTGTGGTCTCCCGGGCAGGCCGCGGGGTGGATTGTGGGAGTGTGGTGGGGCGTTTGAGGACGCCTTTGGAGGGATGGGAGAGGGGCTTGTTCCGAAGTGTCGATGGCCGCTGTCGCTCCTTTTCAACTTTGATTGATACAATATTCCAATTTGAGAAGTAGTCTCAGAATGGACCTTGCGGCCAAGTCTCTTTTGTTATAACGTTCCGTCTTGAACTTCCCCGGGCGACAGCCCGGAAATATGATTCGTTGATTTTTGGGGCTTGAATTCCTTAATCCCGAATTACCCAATCAAAAAACCTCAGTCCATGTCAGAAAAAGACAAAAAAAACCCGTTGTTCCGATTGTTAGCTGGCTTTGTGAAATGGCTCATGCCAATCCGAAGTGAAGGGGAGGGATCGACCCGGGTGTTGGTTTATACGCGATTCTTGAAAGAGTTTTATCTCTACCTCTTCTGGTTGCCGGCTTACGTCATGCTCGGTTTGAATCGCTACGAATTCATTTCGGATACCGCAACAGTCTGGTTGGCGATGGGCTTTGCCGCTCTCTCCGGATTGGTGATCGTTCATGATTTGCGATGGAAACCGTTCTTCATGTGGGTGGCAATCATCGTGAGCATCCTGGTGCTCTCTGCAGAAGGACATCTCAGTTTCTGGCCCCTTAGCAATATCACGGAATTCGTCTCCGCGATTAGGGTTGCGCTTCCATTGGAAACACTGGCTCTGGCCGCTCATACCTCATTCTCAATCTGGGCCGTCTTCTATTTGTGGAGCATTACTTTCCGCAAGGCCGAACTCGGTTCCAACCGTCGAACGCTTCTCAAGCCTTTTGGTGGGAGAACTCCTGTTTCGATTGTCGGAATGACTCCCAATAATGATCCCCGGGATGTGATGGAGCTGCTTTTTGGAGCTAGCTACGATCTCAATTTGGAGAATCGGGCGGGCCGAATAATGCACTCCGACGAGGGTGTGGTTGGTCTCTGGTTCTACCGCAAATTGATTCACGACATCATCAGCCGGGTTGATAATGCCACTGAGCTTTTAAACGCTTCGGTGGATGATGATGACAGTGATGACGATCTCGGTGACGGGAGGTCATTTGTCCCCCACCAGGACTAAAGATTCACTGCGAGGAATTTGAGGTTCTTTTTTCCGTGCCATCTCTGGCAGGAATGGCACTTCGCAGGACCCCTCCGGTCTTTTCAAACAGCCTACAGGACACTCGCAACGAAGCCGATCAACCCTCCGCAAACGCCTCCCCAGACCACCAACCATCCCAGGTGGGCGCGGATCATTTGCTGGATGATTTCTTTCACGATTCGGGGCGTCAATTCTTCAAGACGTTTCTCAACGATCACGTTCACCCGGTCCAGGAGCTCCGAATGTTCCCCGCCGTTGCTCCCTCCCGTCACCAGAGCTTGCAGCTTCTCCTGAAAATCATCGGTCGACACGATCTCCTTCACCGCTTCTTTCATTTCTTCAACAAAGTCCGGCTTGATGGGATCAAGGGCAGCCGCTCCCCCAAACATGGCGAGGGTCCCTCCGAACGTTGATTTCATGACCGCCGTTTTCAAGGCCTCGAACGAGGGATCGAGATCGACCGAGTCAATCAGGGGTGCCAGATCCACTCCGGATTTCCCGGTGCCATCACTCCCCTCGAAAAACCGGGCAACATTCTCCAGCGTAAAAAACTGCCGCATAATGAGCTGGTGGATCCCTTCTTTGAAATCTTCAAAACGCGCAGGAATCACTCCCGATCCGTAAAAGCCCGGAACCTTTTCAAAGAGCATGTGAATCGCGAGCCAGTTCGTGAGCGCTCCGGAGAACGCAAAAAGCCCGATATTTAGAACCGGGTCACGAAAGGGCTCATTCAGAAAGTAGCCCACAACAGCCAAGAGAATCGCAATGAGATTCGTGACCAGGCTCTTGTTGAAAAGGTGTCTTTGTTTTGCCATGAGAGGTGTCGGTGATCGTCGGGTCGCTTGAAGATTCAGGGAAGCTCTTTCTACGGAGCTGTCACGAAAATCCGCTATTCGTGGACCTCAATCGAGAGGAAAAGGGCTTTTAGTCTCCAGATCGTCTTCGCAAAGCGCACTACCGCCACACATGCCCCGGGAACTTTTTCGCCACGATGGGGCGATGCTTGCGCCATTCGCGGAGAAGAAAGCGGGGCCAGTCGGTGGTGGAGGCGATTTTTTTGCCATTGGGATCACAGAGCTTGAGGAGCACCGGGAGGCTGCCTTCGCAGATGCAGGGGTGCTCTTCGAGAGCCCAGCATTCTTGTATCTTCACTTGGGCTTCCGGGGAGCCGCTGAGGTAGGAAACTTTGGTGGTGCCTTTGTCCAGCCAGGGGATGGAGGGTGGCAGCAATTCATTGAGCCAGCTGATTTGGCCATCTTCCAAATGCCGGTGGAAGGCATTGAGCAGGGGGGCGGCTTGGGCCTCTTTTACCAGCGAGAGGCCTTGAAAAGCGCGGGCGAGGCAGACCGTGACGGCGGCGTCATCGAGGGGGGCAAACTCGAGCTCGGGCATGGTGGCGTGGACGAGATCAACGCGGGCCATGAATTGTTTCACCCGGTGATCCATGAGCGGGAGCGGGAAGGATCCACTGCGTTGGGCCTCGGCGAGGCAGCGGCCGCTGGCGACGGGGTCGAGGTCGTTTTGCTGCGCCTTCTGCTCGATGACGAGATCACAAAAACGCACCAGCTTCATGGCGGCGACGCGCTTGTTTTTGGCATCGAAGAGGTGCTCCACGGTGGTGCTCAGATGCTGGGGAAACATCTCGGCGATCCACGCGGGCTTCACCGCGGTGGCGAGGCTGAGCAAGGTCAGGGGGAGGGCCCCGCGCGAGGGAACCTGATGCAGGTTGGCCGCAACGAAGTACGGGGAGTCTTGGACGACACTTTCGCGCACGAGCCTACCTTCCCTTTGCTCGGTGAGATCACACGCGTCCTTGCCGGGCTCACGTCGCTTCGCGAGCTGATCGACGAAGCCGGCCATGAGACAACGGAGCAGGGATTCGTCGTTTTTTATAGAGTTGGTTGGGGCGGCCTTGCGGTCGTAGAGCTTCTGTTGGTGGGCCGCGTGCAGGATCTGCTTGCAGGTCTCATCCACCTGGCGGGCGACCTGCGCATTGATGCCGTGGCTACGGCAGCGCTCAAAGCTGAAGCGGTTCGATTTGGCGAAGTCAAAGGCGCGCATCAGGGTGATGAAATCAGAGTCATCGCTGTCCTCGAACATTTCGCGTGCGCCTTGGGTCCTGGAGTCATTGCGATCGCACCGGGTGAGCAAATCACGACCACTGACCAAGGCTGCACACAAGGCGGCGTCGGGCACGTAGTCGCGCCGGCTGGCCTCGATCAACATGCGTGAGTAGCGCGGGTGCATCGGCAGGCGCAGCATTTGACGGCCGATCTCGGTGAGGTCCGCATCGACCAGAGCCCCGAGCATGGTGAGGAGACGCTCGGCACGTTCGACTCCCTGGGTCTCCGGTTTGTCGAGCCAGTCAAAGGTGGCGGCTTCCCGGATGCCGAGCGAGTGGAGCAGCAGCACGACCTCGGCGAGGTCGCTGCGTTGAATCTCGGGCGTGTTGCGCTCCTCGCGGCTCGAATGGCTGACCACGGTCCATAAACGATGACAGGTGCCGGAAGCGGTGCGGCCGGCGCGGCCTTTGCGTTGGTCTGCACTGGCCCGGCTGATGGGCTCCAGTTGAAGGGTGCCGATCCCGCGTTCGGCATCGTAGCGGGCCACGCGGGCCACGCCGCTGTCCACGACGTGGCGGATGCCATCGATGGTGATGCTGGTCTCGGCGACGTTGGTGGCGACGATGACCTTGCGCAGCGGGTTCGGGGCGAAGGCGCGGTCCTGCTCCTGCGGTTCGAGTGCGCCGTGCAAGGGGATGCAAGACACCCGCTCCGGTGT
>CALFSW010000052.1 GCA_937916505.1 uncultured Verrucomicrobiales bacterium
GTTTTTGAAGTCGAGGGTGACGGAGGCGCTAAAGTCGTTCGGGGCTTGTGCGTTGAGGAGGATTTTTTCGCCGCTGCGGTAGGTGTTGACGGGATGAGCCGGTGCCTGGCCAAGGAGGAGGCCTTGGTCCGTGATTTGGTAGAATTGGGGGTTGCCGTAGAAGGAATGACCGGTGCGGAGGTCTGATTGAAAGGGGAGCTTCAGGAGGGTGGTTTCTTCGCCGGCGGGGCGTGGCAGGGGGGCTCCTGAAGAGGAAGGTTTTCCGAAGAGCGGGCGGCCTTCTTTGGACCACTTGAAAGGTTGGGCGAAGATGGCGCGTTGCCAGCCGGGGCCGCGGTCGCGCTTGGCGTGGAAGAGGTGCCACCACTCGGAGCCGTCGGGAGATTTCACAAAGCAGGAATGACCGACGCCGAAGGTTTCCCCGGAAGATTGAAAGACGGGATGCTTGTGTTTTTTCCAGGAGCTTGGATCGAGCGGATCGGTTCCAATAAGTTCGAGTTGGCCAAGTTTGTAGCTGGGAAGCCAGGAGGCTCCGCAGGAATAGATCACGAAGGTGCGGTTTCCATTTTTGAGAACCTGGGGACCTTCGTTGAGGCCCCTGCCTTTTGCCCCGCCTTCGGTTTTCTCCCAGGGGTGGTCGTTGTTTTGACAGAGGAGAACTCGAGCTGAGGAGAGTTTGGAGGGCGATGCCATTTCAGCGATGTAGAGGAACTGTCGGTCGGTCCCGGGGCCGTCCCAGCCGGACCAAAGGGCGTAGAGTTTGCCATTGTGTTCGAGAGGAGTCATGTCGATGGCCCAGAGGTTTTCGTCATCGGTGTCTCCCGTTCGAAGGGGGCCGTGGAGAGTGTATTCGCCGAGAGGGTCTTTGTTTTTTGAGGTGAGGACGTAGGCTTGGTGGTTTTCGTTCTTTCCGTCGGAGGCGGCGAAGTAGATGTGCCATTTGTCCCGGAGGAAGTGGAGTTCGGGAGCCCAGACCTGTTTGGAAAAAGGCCCGGTTTCCGGGGCCTGCCAGACAAGGTGTTTTTCACCGAAGGAAGTGAGGTTTTTGTTGGAGAACAGGGCGATGCTGCGGTCACCTTCAGAGAAACACCAGAGGTAGCGGTCGGCATTGGGATCACGAATGACCCACGGATCCTGACCGCCGCCGATAGGGTTGACGAAGTGGGTCTTGGGGAGGGGGCCGGTTTTGGTGAACGATGGGTCGGAGCCATCGACGGGCATTTGGGCGTTCCACTCGCGGAGGGCCTTGTCGAGTCGGGCGACAAGGTCGGGGTTTTGTTTTGCGAGGTTGCTGGATTCGCCGGGGTCTTTTGGGAGGTGGTAGAGCTGGGGGTCGGAGCCGTCGTGATTGACGAGGTATTTCCAATCGCCATCGCGGACGGCAAGGTCGGGATTGTCTTCATCGAAGCCATGGCCAAAGCCGGGGCGGTCGGGTGGGCGGCGCCAGAAGAGGGGAGCCTGGCGGGAGGCCGTGGATTTTCCGATGAGAGTTTGAGCGAGATCTTCCCCGTCGAGTTTTTCCGAGGGAGTGGTTCCGGTGAGGCTGTAGAGGGAGCGGTTGAGGTCGATGGCGGAGAAGACGGAGGTGTCATTGGTTGATCCGATCTTTTCGTTGGGGATGAGGCCGGGGGCCCAGACAATGAGAGGGGAGCGGATGCCGCCTTCATACATCCAGGTTTTGGCTCCCCGGAAAGGGCGGGACTCACCGGCTCCGGGTTCATGTCCGTTGTCGGAGCAGACCGTGATGATGGTGTTGTCGCGGAGTTTGGGATCGTTACGGATACGGTCGAAGAGGCGGGCGAGTTGTTCGTCCATGGAATCCAGAACGCCCTGGTAGAGCTTGCGTTTGCTGCCGCCCCATTTGTCGAGCGGTGGCCACCAGGGGCCGTGGACGTCATCGGGCCAGAGGTTGATGAAAAAGGGTTTTTCCTCGGCCTGGGATTGCTCGATGAATTTGAAGGCTTTGTTGACGAATCCGGTGGTGATTTCGGAGCGCTGCATCCATTGAAAGCCCTTGCCAAGGCGTTCGGCATCGGCCCAGATGCGCCCCGCAATGGGGTCGCCGTCCCTGGGATTGGGTTTGAGAGTGAGTGGGAGGAGTTTTGGACCGAGGCCTTCGAAGTTGGTCAAACTCTGATCAAAGCCGTACTGGGGGATTTCAGGTGCTTCGGTGACGTCGCGTTGGCCGCCCATGTGCCATTTTCCGAAGTGTCCGGTTTTATAGCCCGCTTGCTGGAGTTGACGGGCGAGGGTTGGGGCTTTGGGGTCGAGCCACTGGGCCATGCCGCGTTTTTTGTTGTCGCGGCGATTGTTGAGATAGGAGGTGATGCGCCAGCGATGCGGGTATTGACCGGTGGTGAGAGCGACGCGGGAGGGTGAGCAGATGGGAGAGTTGACGTAGAAATTGGTGAACTTGATCCCTTCCGAGGCGAGCTGGTCGATGTGCTGGGTTTTGACGGTGCCGCCGAAGCAGGAGAAGTCGGAGTAGCCCATGTCATCGATGAAAACGACGATGACGTTGGGCTTGGTGGTGGCGTGTGCCTCGCGCAGAGACGCGGAGACGCAGAGGAGGAGAAGGAAGATGGTGGAGAGTCGGGAATTGATCACGATTATTGAGAGCAGTGGAGGTGGAATGAGGCAACAGTGGGAGGCGCCGCTTATTTTAGATTGTCCTGTCCAAGGGTAAAGGTTGGAAAGCCTTGGGAGCGATTCGCAGAGTTGTGATGCCTCGCTTGTTCCGATATAGAGGGTTTCGACAAAAATGAAGAGATTAAGAACAGGACTATTGGGATTGGCTTTGGGGTTGGCTGTGCAGGGCGCGGAATGGCCGGAGTTTCGTGGACCGGATGCCCAGGGTGTGGTCGAGGCGAAGGGAGTGCCGGTTCAACTTGATCTGGAAAAGGGGTATGTCTGGAAGGCCGGGATTCCGGGGAAGGGATGGTCATCTCCCGTGATGAAGGACGGGCTCATTGTGCTGACCTCGGCAGTGAAGACCGACAAAGTGGAGCTTCGGGCCATTGCCCTTGAGGCCAAGACCGGAAAGCCGGTTTGGACAAAGTCGGTTTTTCAACCGACGGCAGAAGAGGCCGGGACGATTCATGAGAAGAATTCGTTGGCGAGTAGTTCGCCCTTGATTGTGGGTGACACCGTTTTTGCCCACTTTGGACATATGGGAACGGCGGCGTTGTCGCTGAAGACCGGAGAAATCCAGTGGAAATACCATGACACCTACGCATCCAAACATGGCAACGGGGGCAGCCCAATCCTGGTGGACGGGGTGCTGATCTTTAGCGCGGATGGGGAAGATGAGGGGCTTCTAAGAGGCTTGAATACCAAGACGGGGAAATTGAAGTGGGAGATCAATCGTGAGAAGGAGGTGCGCCAGAAGTTTTCATTTGGGACACCCTTGTTGGTCGAAGTTGACGGAGAAAAGGTCGTGGTGAGCCAGGGCAGCGGAATGGTGGGGGGCTATCGCCCTGCCGACGGAAAGCTTTTGTGGTGGGTGAATTACGGGAGTGGGTTTTCGGTGGTTCCACGGCCGGTTCATTCCGATGGCGTTGTTTATGTGACGACGGGATTCAATGTCCCGAAGTTGCTCGCGATTCAACTGAAGGGAGCAAAGGGAGATGTCACGAAATCCCATGTGAAGTGGACCGCGAAGCGCGATATTCCAAAAACTCCTTCGTTTGTGGTGTCGGGGAATGAGATTTACCTGGTGGATGACACCGGACGGATGAGTTGTCTGGATCGTGAAACCGGGGAGCGGATTTGGCGGGAGGAACTGCAGCGCAAGGTTTCGTGCTCCGTGACATTGGTGGGTAACAAGCTCTATACTTATTCCGAGGAGGGGCAGGGTTTCGTGCACAAGGTGTCCCGTGAAGGGGCGAAGGAGCTGGCAGTCAACGAATTCGGGGAGAAGGTTTTTTCTTCACCAATCATCTTCGACGACACTTTGATCGTAAGATCAGAGACAGCGCTCTGGAGATTTGGGAAAACCGAGTGATGACATGCTCAGCCCTTCCAAACCTGGGCCGCGATCTTTGCGATAGTCTCGTATTCGCCGATACGGTCATTGGGGATGGGAAGAACGAAGCCGTCGATGTCGCGATTCATCGACGGAGTATGGAGCTGAAAAATCCTGGATAGAGGAGGAACTATCCCAAGATTTCAGAGATGACCTTGGTCGGTTTGACGCCGGTGAGTTTTTGATCAAGTCCCTGATACTTGAAGGTGAGCTTGTGGTGATCGATGCCCAGTTGGTGAAGGATGGTGGTGTGGAGGTCGCTGATGTGGACGGGATTTTCGGTGATGTTGTAGCCGAAGTCATCGGTCTCGCCGTAAACCTGGCCGCCCTTGACGCCCCCTCCGGCCATCCACATGGTGAAGGCGCGCGGGTGATGGTCGCGACCATAGTTGGTCTTGGTGAGGGTTCCCTGTGAGTAAACGGTGCGACCGAATTCGCCACCCCAAATGACCAGGGTGTCTTCGAGCATGCCGCGCTGTTTGAGGTCCTGAATGAGGGCCCGGCAGGGTTGGTCGATGTCTTCGCACTGGGGTTTGATGTTTTTAGGCAGGTTGCCGTGTTGATCCCAACCACGATGAAAAATTTGCACGAACTGAACACCACGCTCCATCATGCGTCGGGCCAGGAGGCAGGAGCTCGCGAAGGAACCGGGCGTGCTGGTTTGGGGTCCGTACATTTCACGCACCGCTTCGTTCTCGGAGGAGAGGTCGCTGAGCTCGGGAACGGAGGCCTGCATGCGGAAGGCCATCTCGTATTGCTGCATACGGGTTTGGATTTCACGGTTGCCGATAGCATCGTAGCTTTTTTGGTTCAGGGTATTGAGGCTATCGAGCATGTTACGACGAAGGTCCCGGTCGATGCCCGGAGCATCGCGGAGATAGAGAACGGGATCGCCCTTGGGGCGTAGCGCAACCCCGGCGTATTTCCCGGGTAGGAAGCCTGCCCCCCAGAGTCGGGAGGAGATTGCTTGCACGTTTCCGGGGCCGGTGTGCTGGGCGTGGAGGACGACGAAGTTGGGGAGATCCTCGTTTTGGGAACCAAGACCGTAGGCGAGCCAGGAACCGAGGGAGGGCTTGCCATTTTGTTGGTTGCCGGTGTAGCAAAGTTGGTTGGCGGGCTCGTGATTGATGGCTTCGGTGTTCATCGATTTGATGATCGCGATGTCATCCGCCATTTTGGCAGTGTGTGGGAGGAGTTCGGAAATCCAGGCTCCGGACTTACCGTGCTGTTTGAATTTAAAAACCGAAGGGGCGAGGGGGAATTTGGCCTGTCCGGAAGTCATCCCGGTGAGGCGCTGGCCTTGTTCCTTGAGATAGTCTGAGAGGTCTTCGGAAAAACGTTCCTGAAGCTTGGGTTTGTAGTCGAAGAGATCGAGTTGGCTCGGGGCGCCCAGCATGGAGAGGTAGATGACCCGTTTGGCCTTCGGTGCGACCTTTTTGAGTTCAGCGGGAATGGAGGAATTCGAAAGTCCGCTGAGAGAGTTCGGAAGGAGGGTGGCAAGCGAAGCGGCGCCGAGACCGATGCCGTTCTTGCGAAAGAACTGGCGACGGGAGACAGCGGCGTTGAAGTCGGCAATGGTGTTCATGGCTTACTTGGTGAGGGTTTCGTCGAGGTTGAAAATTTGGGAGGTGATGAGAGTCCAGGTGGCGAGCTCGGGTTGATCGAGGGAGGCGTCCGGTTTGGAATCTCCCACCGTGATGAGCTGGCCGGCGAGTTCGGGATTCTCTTGGTAATAAGCGAGGTGATGATCGAAGGCTTTTTTCACCACTTCCTGTTCCTCGTTATCCATGGTGCGGGCCATGAGAGTCATGGTGATGTGATCGAGTCGCTGGCTAAACGACTGACTCTGCTTGATGGCATTGCTTGCGAGGGCCCGCGCGGCTTCGATGTATTGGGTGTCATTCATGGTGACGAATGCCGCCAGAGGAGTGTTGGTTCGGTCGCGGCGGACGCAGAAGACTTCGCGCGAGGGGGCATCGAGAATTTCCATATTTGGGGGAGCAGCGGTGCGTTTCCAGATGGTGTAAAGCGAGCGACGGTAAAGGCCTTCGCCTTGGTCCTGTTTGTAATGGCGGGTATTGGAACCCTTCATGGCGACGGCTTCCCAAATGCCTTCGGGCTGGTAAGGCTTCACTGATGGGCCACCGATTTTCTCGACGAGAAGTCCGCCGGAAGCGAGGGCCATGTCGCGGATTTGCTCGGCTTCCAGGCGGTAGCGGGGAGCCCGCCATAAGTAGAGGTTTTCACTGTCTTTCTCGCGGTTGGCGGAGGTTGTTTTTTGCGACTGCTGGTAGGTCGCGGAGTTGGTGATGAGCTTGATGACGTGCTGGAGATCCCAGCCACTTTCAACGAGTTCGACGGCGAGATAATCGAGGAGTTTTGGGTGGGTGGGTTGGGCCCCCATGATGCCAAAATCCTCGGTGGTCTCGACAATGCCACGTCCGAAGAAATAATACCAAAGTCGGTTGACGGTGACCCGCGCGGTGAGGGGGTTTTTTTCTGAAACCAACCAGTCGGCGAGGTCGGCACGGGAGAGTTTTCGGTCCCCCTGTTCGAATTCGAAGACATCGGGAATGGAGGCGAGGACCTTTTCCCTCTCCAGCGAATATTCGCCACGCTCAAGGATGTGGGCGAAGGCTTCACCGGGCTTTTCCTCCATGACAAGAGTCGTGGATCCCCGCTTCTTAAGCTGATCTTTTTCGTTGGCCAGCTGGGTTCGTTTCGCGACAAGTTCCTTTGTGGGGCCATCGACTTGATCGGCATAAAAGTCGAAGAGAGCTTCCTTCTGATTCTTGTCACGTTGGTTGGCGGGGACGGTGAGGAGGCGATTGAGGGTGGATCTTTGAGCGATCTTTGAGATTTCGTCGTGGGAGAGTTTTTTGCGGAAAAACTGCAGACTCATCATGCTGGCAATGCCCTTAAGGCGGGTGTCGGGATGGCGGGCTCCGAGACGGGTGGGAACCTTTGTTTCCAAAGTGTCGACTTTGCCGGAGTGCGAATACTTCACGGGCATGGATTTGCCATTGATGAAGATTGTGAGGCTCTTGTTTGGGGCCGCTTGGCCATCATAAACGAGGGCAAAGTGATGCCATTGTTTCGGCTGGAGCGGCTCGGTGGTGAATCCCTTGATCGCTTGTTCCGGCCACTTATCGGCTAGGTGAGCGCCCAGTCGGCCGTCGTCCAACCAGAGATCCCAGCCACGGTAATCTGCTTCGGAATCCATCCGCGACAAGAGCGGGCCGGATGCTTTGTCCTCGAGATAGAGGTATCCGCTGAAGGTGACCTGGTCTTTCGCTTGAAACCCAATGAAGTCGCCGAGATCGACGTTGATCTCAGAAAGGACCACGACCGGTACTTTACTTTCAGTTGGCAACGTCTCCCCTTTAAATTCCCATTCCGAGTAGGTTTTTCCGGCTGTTCCGCTGATCTTGCCGGCTCGAACATGAAAATGAAGTGAAGCATCAGCGATCGAGGAAGAGGGGTCTGGGGGAGAGGGGGTAGGGAGTTGTTTGGCGAGCCATGCTTCAAAATCTTCGCGGGCATTCTGCCGCCGGCCTTGAATTTGTTTTTCAACACCTGCGATGTCCTCCTCCACCGTGATGAATCGCGCACGGTCTTCTTTTCGAGGGGCGAAAACGACGGGAGCGTGGTCGGATTTGTTGCGGTCCATGGCCTTCATGGTGGTGTTGCGGAAGAAGGCGGTGAGAGCGTAGAAATCTTTCTGTGAAATGGGATCGAATTTGTGATCGTGGCAGGCCGCGCATCCGGTGCTGAGGCCCAGCCAGATGGCCGAGGTCGTGGAAACCTGGTCGGCGGCATAGATTGCCTCGTATTCCTTCTCGATGGCCCCGCCTTCTCCGGTCGTCGGCAGGCAGCGGTTGTATCCAGTCGCGATTCGTTGATCGAGAGTGGCATTTGGGAAAAGATCACCGGCGATTTGTTCGCGGGTGAATTGATCGAAGCGCATGTTCTGTCGGAAGGCTTCGATGACCCAATCACGGTAGGGCCAGATCCCCCGGTAATTGTCGTTGTGGATTCCGTGGGTGTCGGCGTAGCGGGCGGCATCGAGCCAGTGGCGACCGAAGTGTTCGGCATAGGCATCGGTCGTAAGGAGCTTCCCAACCGTCATTTCGACGGCTGTCGAGAGATCTTTAGCGGCCATTTCCCGGAATGAGGCGACCTCTTTGGGGGTTGGGGGCAGCCCTGTCAGATCGAAGGTGAGCCGGCGGAGAAGGCGGGAGGGATCGCCGGGAGGGCTTGGTTCCAGGTCATTTTCGCGGTGCTTGACGGCGATGAATCGATCGAGCGGGCTGTTTCCCCAAGCAATCCCGGGTGGCTCCGGGCGGGTGGGGGGGAGGAAAGACCAATGTTCTTCGTAGGGAGCTCCTTGCTCGATCCATTTTTTGATCAAGGCAATCTCATCGGGCTTGAGTGGCTTCTTGTGAGATTCGGGAGGAGGCATGACGTCATCGACGTCTTTGGTGGTGATTCGTTTGAAGAGAGCAGATGCCTCCGCATCACCCTTGATGATGGCAGCTTTGCCATTTGAGCGCTCCAGGAAGGCGAATTCTTCGCGATCAAGACGGAAGGGATTCTTCTTTGGGGCGCGGGTTGAAGAATCAGGGCCGTGGCAGTGGTAGCAATTCCCGGAGAGAATTGGCTGGATATGGTCGTTGAAATCGACGACATCGGGCACTTTCGCGCCGACGACGGGAACGACAGAGATCAAGGAAAGAATGACGAATTTTCGCATCACGGGATGCCCGATGCTACGTCAATCCGGTCATTTTTCATTCAGAATTCAGCTTTATCTTTGTTGCTGAAGAAGGTCGATCGCGCCGAGGCAGGCATGAATCTTGAAGTCGATCAAAATCCCATTCTCCGAAGCGTCGCCGAGGAATTCCTTGAGGTGATCGTATTCGACGAGGTGGGTTGTGATCTCTTCTCCATCGACGCCTCCTCCGGGGTCGGTTTTGGTGCAGTTTTCAGCCAAGAAAAAGTGCGTTATCTCGTCTGTCATCCCCGCAGAAGTCGGAGAACTCAGCAGATGGATCATTTTTCCGGCAGTGTAACCTGTTTCCTCCCTGAGTTCCCGTGCCGCGCAGTCGATGATGGCTTCTCCGGAAAAAGCCTCTTCATCCCCGATCAAGCCAGCGCAAATCTCCAAAACGCGGGCTTGCATGGGGCGGCGGTATTGTTCCACGAGGATGACTTGTTTGTCACCGGTCATTGCGAAAATGCCCGCGACACCGGTGGCGTTGGGGCGAGTGGCGAATTCCCAATCATCGATTTCGCGGAGAGAAAGGTAGCGGCCTTCGTGGTGGGAGGTGATTTCAGGCATGTTTTCACGATACACCGCAAAGAATCGGTGGCCAAGCCACGTATGAAGAGATAGATAATGGCACAGCGAATGAGCGGAGAGGACTTTAATATCCAGGTGGGATTTCGCCACCGCGTCAGATTTACCCGGGGGGCATTCTCGGCGGGGAATTCCATGGTGGCGGAATTGCTTGAGACACGGGGGCGGAGCAAGGTGCTCGTTTTTGTGGAAAACGGGCTGCGCGGGTTCTTTCCCCAGCTGGAAGGAGAGATTCAGGATTATTTTTCGGATTTGCCGGGCTTACGTCTGACCGGAGTGGAATGGCTCGCGGGCGGAGAGGAGGCGAAACGGGACGATGGCGTTTACCAGGCGGCGATGGCGGCGATTGAGAGACATCACATCGACCGACACTCCTATGTGGTTGTCATCGGAGGTGGGGCGTTTTTGGATGTGATTGGCTTTACCGCCGCAACCGGGCACCGCGGGGTGAGATTGGTGAGGTTTCCAACAACGACCCTTTCCCAGGACGACAGTGGGGTGGGGGTGAAGAATGGCATCAATGCCTTTGGGAAGAAGAACTTCATCGGGGCCTTTGCCGTGCCTTATGCGGTTGTGAATGATTTTCAGTTTCTCCACACGCAGCCCGAGCACACTCGCCGGGCCGGTTTGATCGAGGCCGTGAAAGTGGCCTTGGTTCGAGACGGGAATTTTTTCGATTGGATTGAAGCAAATGTCACCGGATTGCGTGACCTTGACGAGTCCGTCCTGGAGGAGGCCGTGGAGCGTTCGGCGCTGCACCATGCCCGTCACATTGCCCGGGGCGGAGATCCCTTTGAGCTTGGGAGTAGCCGTCCGCTTGATTACGGACATTGGGCTGCGCATAAATTGGAGCAGCTGACTGACTTTGAACTCAGCCATGGCGAAGCAGTTTCAGTAGGAGTTGCGCTGGATACCCTTTATGCTGCAAAAGTTGGGCTGCTGGATCAATCGGAAGCTGAAAGAGTTCTCAAGGTCATTGAGGGGCTTGAGCTGCCTGTTTGGCATGAGGCACTGGAATTACGTGACTCGAAGGGAAAACGCAGGGTCTTCAATGGGCTCGAGGAGTTCCGCGAGCATCTCGGAGGAGAACTGACGGTGCTTCTTTTGAAGGAGGCCGGGGTCGGGGTGGATGTGCATGAGATCGAAGAATCGGTTTGGGAAGCCTGTGCGGAGGAATTGAAGGCCCGATCGTTTTCGACGGTTTGACTTGTTAAAGCTTAGCTCGTCAGGCGTGGCGTTGGTCGAACGGGGCGGGCTCCGACCCGGATCGCAAAATCTGCC
>CALFSW010000053.1 GCA_937916505.1 uncultured Verrucomicrobiales bacterium
GTTCTCTTCTGATTTTCAAGACTCGACGGAATTCATCGAGACGGACTTTCAGATTCTCCCTGCTCGCGAGATTGACTTTTTCCTCCGGGTCCCTGGTGAGATTGTAGAGTTCTTCGCCATCGTGCCACTTGGCGTAGCGCCACTTTTTGTTGCGGAGCGCGTAGCCCATTTTCTCGCCACGCTTCACCACACTGTAGGCATAGTTCTTCCGCCCCAGTCGCTCGGGATGATCAAGGAGCGGGCGGAGCGATGAGCCTTGCACATCGGCAGGGCGCTCGAACCCGGTGAGATGAGCGAGCGTCGGATAGATGTCGATCAACTCGACCATCGCCTGGGATTTCGTCCCCGGTTTGGTCAGCCCGGGGACGTGGATGATGAAGGGAACTTTTGCTCCGATATCAAAGAGACTCACTTTCCCCCACATAAAATGATCGCCGAGGTGGTAGCCGTGGTCCGAGGTCAGAATGACAATGGTGTCCTCCCACTGTCCGCTTTCCTTGAGAGCATCCATGACAAGCTTGATCTGGGCATCAATGAAGGAAATGCACGCGTGGTAGGCCTGCATGTATTCGCGACGGAGGGGATCGTCTTCCTTTCCCAGCTCGAAGCCGAATTGCTTGTAGCGCCCGTCGAGCGCGCCCCGGGGAATAGTCTCCCAAAGATCAGCTTGATCAGGAGTGTAGGTAATCTCATCGAGTGGATAGAGATCGAAGTATTTCGAGGGCGCAAGGAAGGGAACGTGTGGCTTTTGAATCCCGCATGCGATGAAGAAGGGTTTCTTCCCGTTGGGTTTGTCGCGGAGCCACTTCGCCACCGTGCGCGCGTTCTTCCCGTCCTTGTGTTGCTCGTCGGTGAGGCCGCTTCGTCCATATCCGGGAGGAGTTTGCGCATCGAGCCTGGCTGCCACTTTTTTGGAAAGGGCACGCCAGGCCTTACGATTTTTGGGCAACTCGACCGTGCCGTGATCTGCTTCGAATTCCTTGCGGGCAGCGGTCACAATGGAAAGTTCGTCATTAGAGAAGAAGTGGGATTCATCCCAGGCAACTTCACCCGGATTATTTTTGGGATTATGGAAGACCTTCCCAACCTCACCCGTCCAGTAGCCATTCTCTTTGAAAAACTGTGGCATGGAAACAGTGCCGGGACGGGTTTGACGAATATCCACCTTGTTATCGAGAACACCTGTCGACTCTGGATAGAGGCCATGGAGAAGGGACGCCCGCGAAGGCCCGCAAACCGGATACTGGCAAAAGGCCCGCTTGAAGGTCATGGCCTCCGAGGCGAACTGCTCCATCGTGGGCGTAAGAATGTTTTCGTAGCCCGAGGGAGTGACGTGGGTATTGAGATCATCGCAGATGATAAAGAGAACGTTCTTCTTTTTCTTCTTCCCGGTCGTTTTCTTGCCGGGAGATTTGGTCTCCGGCTTCTTTTCATCTCCCTTTCGCCAGTGGAAGGACCCGCCCTCGATGATGAGATCCCTGTTGATGTTTCTCTTCGGATTGGCGGGCGCGAATTCCTTCGGCGCGGACTTTCTTAAAGTCGCCTTGGTCGCCGCATGTTCGGGCTTGTCGGCCAGGTTAAACCATTCATTGGGATCAGCCTTGAGATCGTATAGCTCCTCGCCGTGCTCCCCGTAGGAAATGTAGCGCCAATCCTTGTTGATAATCGCGAACTCTCCGGGGTCCATGTAGGGCAGGTAAACATCGCGATCCTTCGCCGCCTCCGGCTTCGCAAGAGTCGAAACAAGCGACGTTCCCTCAAGTTCCTGATGCGGTTTTGGCAATCCACACATCTCCACGAATGTCGGATACATGTCGATCAGGCTCGCCGTGACATCCGTCACCGCGCCTTTCTTCACTCCCGGTCCTGCCCAGATAAAAGGAACGTTCGAGGTCCGCTCCCAAAGGGTGTGCTTCCCCCAATCATACTTCTCACCGTGGTGGTAACCATGATCACTCCACAGCACCACGATGGTGTTGTCGGCATACGGACTCTTCTCGAGTGCATCCAAAACCCGCCCCATCATGGCATCGGCGTAGCTCATGCAGGCCAGATAGCCATGGATGGCATCTTTGATCGCACCTTTTTGCTCGAGCTCTTTGTGAATTCTCGAACGATTTGTCTTCGCCTTCCTCATCCGCTCGGGAAGGTCATCAAGATCGTCCGCCTTGTAGGGAGGCAGCTCAATTTTGTCCCGATCGTAGAGATCAAAATACTTCTGCGGACAATAGTTGGGAAAATGCGGGGCATAAATTCCACACGCGAGGAAGAAAGGCTTGTCGTGCTCTTTCTTCAGCTGCTCCACCGCCCAGTTGATGCGAATGGTGTCCGCCATTTCCTCCTCCTTCTCATTGGGCAAACCGGCCCACTCGAGAAAAAGCCCGCCCGTGACCTTCTTTCCTTTGTTAAAAACACTCGCCGGAAAGGGATCAGGAAAGGGCGTCTCTTCACTCCAGGAGTCGAGCGCCCATCCGGCCAGGCGTTGCGATTGCTTCCGCAGAAAAAATTCATCCCATCCCCGCACATCAATGCTCCCTTCGCGATGATGGAAGAGCTTTCCCGCCCCCAGCGTGGTATAACCCGCTTTGGAAAAGCTGGTCTGCAAACTCTCGATCTCAGGATGATCGGTGAAGTAATCCGCCGATTGATAACATCCCGTCGTCGAAGCAAACTGCCCCGAAAAAATCGCCGCCCGCGCCGGCGCGCAATAAACCCCCGGCGTGTGTGCATTGGTAAAGTTCACCCCGCGCGCCGCCAACTGATCGATGTTGGGCGTGATTGCACCCGGCGTCGTATTTAGGCAGCCGATCCAGTCGTTCATGTCATCAACCGCAAGGAAGATGACATTGGGGGGACCTTCCGCAGCGGAACACACGCTGATTGAAAACGGCATCGAAAGGCTGATCGATACCAGAAAATATAAAAGTCGCTTCATGAAGTCTGCCCCTCAATAGAACGACTTTCAGGCAAACTTGGCCAGTCCTCAAAGAGGGGACAATCCACCAAACTCCACATTGGGTGGGTTAACAGGTCACTTCCCCGGGACTTCACCCCGGAGAAGCTCCCCACCCTTCTGAGTCACTTTGAGATAATGGTCACTTGGGAGCCCGTCATTATCGAGAAATTTGAAACCCTCCCCCACCGAAGGGTTGTCGCTCACTTTAAAAATGGCGGTGGCTTCATCAACTTCGTCAAGCATGGCGACGTAAGCGGTATCGTTCCCCGCCGCCCTGGTCGCCACGAACTGGTTCCAAAGAAATTCTCCCTTCCGGCGTGGAATGGCATCCAGTTTATCGCCCGTCATATTGTGCCAGCTAAAACCCGGATAAACGACAGGAAGGTAGTCGATCTTATTTTTCTCACA
>CALFSW010000054.1 GCA_937916505.1 uncultured Verrucomicrobiales bacterium
CCGATCCCCTCAACGGTGTCCAAAAGCGCCCCATTCCAAAAGCGAATTCCAGTTATGAGCCCGGTAGTTCGTGTTTGCTTCTGAAGAAGCTCCTAATAGGGTCCAATCGTGAGTCGCTTTCGGGGACTTTCTTTTGTCGCCCTTTTTGGATGCCCTCTCATCCCGGGGCAGGCAAATGCTCATGTGTTGAGTTTTTCGGGGAGTGATTTCGCGACCTCCATCATCTTCAGCAATGTCACCACTTTCGATTTCTACGTCCAGGGGGCGGCCCCACTCGTGGCAGGAGGCAGCTATCGCGATCCCGGCATCCTCGACATCCAGTACTCCGTCAGCGGATCTCTTGGCACCACCCCCTCTGGTTTTACTGCTTTTGGCTTTCGACTCGACCACCTCTTTTCTTCCAGCAGCCCACCGATCACAGGGACGGATTTCCATGCCCTCAACCCGGATGCGTCGGTCGGTAACACCTTAAGTTTCGACATCTCCCCCACCGCCAATCTCGCGGACGGCTTGCAGGTCAGCGAGCTCCTGGAGCTCCCTTCGGACCAGTTTGGAAACGGAGTGGTCTTTCAATTCAACCGGTAGCAAGGTCCGCTCATTCGGAAACGGAAGGATCCCTTTCAACTTTGAACCCACGAGAAATGAAGAATCTTTCTCACGCGATGATTCCCTTCACCACTTTACCCGCGACGTCGGTCAGACGGAAGTCCCGACCGGCGTAGCGGTAGGTGAATTCCTCGTGATCGATTCCCATAAGATGGAGAATGGTGGCGTGGAGATCGTGAAAGTGGACCGGCTTGTCTTCGGCGTAGTAGCCGTAGTCGTCGGTTGAGCCGTATACGGTTCCCGGTTTGATCCCGCCTCCGGCCATGAACATGGTGAAGCCGTGGGGATTGTGATCGCGGCCATCCTTCCCTTGCGCGGTCGGAGTGCGTCCAAATTCGCCACCCCAAAGCACGAGGGTTTCATCAAGGAGACCGCGTTGTTTGAGGTCAGAGATGAGACCGGCGACCGGCTTGTCCATTTCCGCGCTGAGTTTTTCGTGCTCCTTCCGGAGGTTGCCGTGGGAGTCCCAGTAACGATGGGTGGCCTGCACAAAGCGCACGCCGGCTTCGCTAAAGCGGCGTGCCATCAGGCATTGCTCGCCGAAGGATTTTGTGGGGTCGACGTCGGCTCCGTAAAGTTTTTTGACATGGGCCGGCTCGCTGGAAATGTCTTGGACGCCGGGCACTTCCATCTGCATTTTGAAAGCGAGTTCGTAGGAGGCGATGCGCGATTCCAGTTCGCTGTCGGCGCCCCGTTGCACGAGGTGTTCCCGATTGAACGAGGCCAACAAATCCAATTCCTTGCGTTGCTTGGCGCGGTCGTGAAGCGGGTTGTCAATGAAGGGGACTTTCATCTCCCCGGACTTTCCGCCGATACGGGTGCCGCTATATTTTGCGGGTAGAAATGACGACGACCAGGCGCCTGCTCCGCCGTGGCTTCCACTGGGATTGATGGTGATGAAGCCGGGAAGATTTTCGTTTTCGCTCCCAAGGCCGTAGTTGATCCACGACCCCATCGCCGGACGGGTGAAGGTGTCCGAACCAGTGTGTAATTCAAGAAGAGCCCCGCCATGTCGCGAGTTGGAGCAGTGCATCGATTTCACGAAGCAAAGGTCGTCCGCGATGGCCGCGATATTCGGAAGAAGGTCGCAAACCGGTGCGCCGCTTTGGCCGTGTTGCTGACAAGACCAGGGAGATTTCAGGAGAAGGTTCTCGGATTTGTGGGAAGTGATGCGGGGGGCCTTGAGAGGGAAGGGCTTTCCAGAGTCGCGCGCCAGGAGAGGTTTGGGATCAAACAAATCCACGGTCGATGGGCCGCCGTGCATGAAGAGAAAGATGACCCGCTTGGCAGTGCCCGGAAGCGGGGGGGCTTTGGCTTTTCCAGAGGCTTCACGGGCAAGCATCGCTTGCAAAGCAAGAGCACCAAATCCGGTTCCGGATCGCTGAAGCATTTCCCGACGGGAAAGCGGAAGTCCCGCTCGATAATCACATAAACTCACGACAATTTAATCTACGTATAAAAACTCATTACTTGAAAACAACACTCGCGAGAAGGCCGCCCACGCTTCCTTTTCGTCGCCATAACTCTCCACAAATTCCCCGCCTTGAAGACGCTCCTTCGCCGTGGCCTCCCGGCCCAGCAAGTGCTTGATCAACCAAGATGTTCGGGCGCGTGAATCCTGATCAGGGGTGGCCGCGAGCATGACTTCCGCGAGCGCACGGGATGATTCGTGCATCAGCCCGCTATTCATCAAATAGAGAGCTTGCCCGGCGACAGTGGAGCTGCGGCGGTTCCCATCAGGGACCGCCGGATCAGCAGCATCGAAGGCCTTTTGGCCATCGTATCCGCTGCTTCGATAAACCGGAAGATAGACGGTGCGCCTTGGCACCAGGGAATGGGCATCGAGATGGCCGCGATCGACATACTTCGAAGTTTGAACGACCAACATCGAACCTCCCATGGTAAGGTCGAGACGCTTCGATTTCATGAGGATGCTATCGCGGATGACTTCCGACTCCACCCGGCGACGCTGCCATCTTGCGAAGAGTTTGTTTTCCGGGTCATATTCCAAAAGAGCGAGGTCAGCCTGAGCCGATTGACGGTAGGTCGCCGAGTTCATCATGAGGCGATGCATCGCTTTGACGGACCAACCCGACTCCACAAACCTGCGGGCAAGATGGTCCAGAAGTTTGGGATGAGTGGGTCGCTCACCGAGGCCGCCGAAGTTATCCGGAGTCGGGACGATGCCCCTTCCAAAATGCCAGCGCCAAAGTCGATTCACGATGACCCGGGAGGTGAGCGGATTTTCCGCCGAAATCATCCAGCGGGCCAGCTCAAGTCGCCCGCTTTGTTTGCCGGGCATCGCGATCTTTTTTCCATCCGTCCAGGCGGAGGGAACACCACGGGGAACTTCTTCGCCCAGTGTGAGGTAGTCGCCGCGCAGGTGGACTTTGACATTTTGAGTGGGATACTCGGTCACGCCCATGACCTTGAAGGGAGCGGGCAGATCTTTTTTAAGGATGGCGATTTCGTTCCCAAGACGTTCCTTCTCTTCTTTGGGTGTTTCTTTTTTCTTCCGGACGGCCTCCAGGCGACGCACGTCCTGCCACCTCTTTTGGTGGGTCTCTTCGGTGAGGTTGTGCTCGTGAAATTCCGCCACCACGGAGTATTTCGTGAGCGTCTTGGTGGACATGAAAATTCCGGCGAGCCCGTAGTAATCCTCGATGGAGATGGGATCAATCTTGTGGTCGTGGCAGCGGGCACAGCCAATCGTCATCCCGAGAAAGGCCCGGCCCATCGTGTCCATTTGTTCGTCGACAATGTCGCGCCGCATCTTGTCGGGATCGTCGCACGCCAGCATCTTCGGGCCGACGGAAAGGAAGCCCAAGCCCACGGTCCGGGTGCGTTTTTCTTCGAGGTCTTTTGCCGGCAGGAGATCTCCAGCCAGTTGTTCGACGATGAATTGATCAAAAGGTTTGTCCTCATTGAAGGCCGCGATGACGTAGTCGCGATACCGCCAGGCGGAAGGGTGGGCGATGTCCTCATCCATGCCGTTGGTGTCGGCATAGCGGGCGACATCGAGCCAATGGCGTCCCCAACGTTCGCCATAACGTGGCGATTCCAGCAATCCATCGATGAGCCTTTTCCAGGCATCCTCGCGTTCGTCCTGAAGAAAGACCGTGATTTGTTCGGTGGTGGGAGGAAGACCGTGGAGATCGAGATAGGCCCGTCTCACCAAAGTTCGTTTTTCAGCGGCTTTGGTCGGGAGGGAGTCCCTTTCTTCGATCCCGGCCAAGATAAAGTGATCCAGATCTTCGCGCGCCCATTGGATGGTGTCGACAGCTGGAAGCGGAGGGTTTTTCACGGAGGAAAACGCCCAGTCATCCCCGGCTCCCAAGAGGGAACCTGCCGCCAATCCGAGGCACCCGATGATCCGGTGAAACATCATGGCGTTTACTACCGATCGTGGGGGCTGGTTCTATCGCGGGATATTGGGCCCGGAGTTGTCTCAAGGATTTTCCAGTTTGAGCCAAAAATTCCCAATTCATGGATCCGACATGGGCAATCAAGCCTGAAGATGTTACCTCCGGAAAACATCAAGCATGAGTCACACTGTATGAAATACGCCATTATTACTGGAGGGGGGTCGGGAATTGGCCGGGCGATTGCCTTGCGGATCGCCCAAGATGGCAATCACATCGTGATTCTTGACCTGCAGAAGGAGACTGGTGATGAGACCCTAAAATTGATCGAAGAGGCCGGCGGGAGCGCGGAGTGTCTCCAGTGTGATGTCTCGGACACGGAGTCTGTATGCTCTGCTTTTGAGAAGATTTCGCGGGCAGATATTTTAGTGAATAGCGCGGGGATTGCCTCGATTGGCAATGTCGGCAACACGACACCCGGGGAGATGGACCGGATCTACGGGGTGAACGTGAAAGGAACCTACCATTGCATCCACTTTGCGGTGCCCAAGATGATCGCGGAGGGCGGCGGGGCCATTCTCAATATTGCCTCGATTGCGGCGAAGGTTGGGATTCAAGATCGCTTTGCCTACTCGATGTCCAAGGGGGCCGCTTTTGCGATGACCCTGTCGGTTGCGAAGGATTACATCGATCAGGGGATTCGTTCGAATTGCCTTTGTCCGGCCCGTATTCACACGCCCTTTGTAGATGGCTTTCTCGAAAAGAACTACCCCGAGGAAGAGCGAGCCGGGATGTTTGAGAAACTCTCCGAATACCAGCCGATCGGACGCATGGGGAAACCCTCCGAAGTTGCCGAATTGGCTGCCTTCTTGTGCTCGGAAAAGGCCGCCTTTATCACCGGGTCAGCTTATGACATCGATGGAGGCTGCACTTTGTTACGATAGATTTTTAAAATGAAACTCACGCGATACCACGATCAAAACTCAATTGTTCCCGGCGTCTTTGCCTCGGAAACGGAAATCTACAATTGCGCCCGCTTTGGTGAAGACTGGGGGGAGGATTTTTTGGCGAACGACGGCCTGAAACGACTGGCGGATTTTCTCGAAGCGGAAGGCCATTCCCTGCCGAAGGTCCGGGTCGCGGAAGTGCGACTCGCTCCGGCCATTACCCGCCCCTCGAAGATCGTTTGCATTGGATTAAATTACGCCTCGCACGCTGCCGAGGCCGGAATGGCGGAGCCGACCGAACCGGTAGTGTTTTTTAAAGCAACGACGGCCTGGGGCGGACCGAACGATGCCATTGTCATTCCTCGTAATTCCAACAAAACGGATTGGGAAGTTGAGCTGGCCGTGGTGATCGGGAAGAAGGCAAAGTATGTCAGCGAGGCCGATGCGCTTGATTACGTCGCAGGCTACGCAGTGCACAATGACTATTCCGAGCGCGAATGGCAGCTGGAGAAAGGCGGGCAGTGGGTGAAAGGAAAATCCGCCGACAGCTATGCGCCCTTCGGACCCTACCTCGCAACGAAAGACGAGGTCGCTGATCCCAATAATCTGGAGCTATGGCTTTCATTGAACGGTAAAAAACTTCAGGACGGCTGCACTTCGGATTTCATTTTTAATATTCAGGAGGTCATCAGCTACCTGAGTGAATTCATGACCTTGCTTCCCGGCGATGTCATCTCCACCGGAACTCCGGCCGGGGTCGGTTTGGGCTTTGATCCGCCGGTGTATTTAAAAGAGGGCGATGTCGTCGAACTGGGGATCACCGGTCTTGGAACCCAGTCGCAGACTGCGATCAAAGAACGCTAAGGGCATGCAAATTACTTCCGCCGAAATTATCGACCTTCGTGTCCCAACCTCGGACGACATGTTGGGGTCCGACCCGTTCCACAAAGCGCCGGATTATTCCTCGGCGGTTTTGCATTTGGAAACAGATGGTGAATTGCGCGGGGTGTCGGTGGTCTTTACGGTGGGAGCGGGCACGGACTGGATTGGCTATGGCATTCAGGATTTGGCCCGGTTGGTCATCGGATCCACGCTCGCAGAATTTACCGAAAATCCTCACAAGCTGTATCGGCGGCTGATCGACCACCATCAGCTGCGATGGCTACATGATGGGGTCTTTCGCATGGCGTGTGGGGCGATCCTCAATGCCATGTGGGACTTGTGGGCGAAGTCCGAGAACAAACCGTTGTGGAAGCTGCTGGTCGATCTTGAGCCTGAGTTTGTGGTTGGCTGCATTGATTGGCGCAACTTGAAAGATGCTCTCACGCCGGCCGAGGCGCTCGAGATTTTAAGAAAAGCCAACAAGAAACAGCGAGAGCAGGAGATGAGCGAGCTTGGCCCAAAAGCCTACTGCACCGCGGGCTGGTTGGGATTGAGTGACGAAGCGATTCTCGAGACCGTGCGGAAGCTGCAGAAGACCGGATTCGATTCCTTCAAGGTCAAGGTGGGCCAGGACCGGAAAGGAGATGTGGCACGGATCAAATTTATGCGTGAGGCCATTGGGCCCGACGAGGCGCTCATGGTCGATGCCAATCAATATTGGGGCGTTGACGAGGCCAGGAGTCACGTCGAACACTATTTACCGTATGGACTGAAGTGGGTCGAAGAACCCATCGCACGGGATGATGTTCTCGGCTACATGGAGCTTTCCGAAACGTTCAAGGATGCCTCGTTTGATTTCGCCTGCGGCGAGCATGCGGCCTCGCCCGTGATTTTTAAACAGCTCCTTAAAAGCAGGGCGATTGGTTACTGCCAAATCGATGCGGTACGTGTCGCCGGGGTGAACGATGTCATGGCGATCATTCTGATGGCGGCCAAGTACGAGGTTCCGGTGTGTCCGCACGGAGGGGGCATTGCCTTGTGCAATATGATTCAGCATTTCGGAATGTGGGATCAGATTGCGGTGAGCGGACATTCCGAAACGCAACTCGTGGAATACATCGACTTCCTCCAGGAAGCGGTTGAGGAGCCTGTCCAAATGAAGGACGGACACTATGTCACTCCGCGCGCCCTTGGCTGGGGACTGGAGTTTCATGAGGAATTCCTTGCTGATCACACTTATCCGAAAGGGAAGATGTGGCGCGATCGTCCGAAGAACCAAAGCGGTGTTCACTTTGAATGGCCCTCCGGGGAGTAGCGCAAATAATGGACCTTCAATTGGAAAATAAAGTGGTCATTGTCACCGGAGGTGCCAAGGGAATTGGAGCAGCCTGCGTGGAAGTCTTTGCAACCGAGGGCGCGATTCCCGTGATCGTTGGGCGCTCGCCGGCGATCGGACGTAAGCTCATCGGGAAGTGCGGCCGGGGAATGGTCGTTGAAGCGGAACTGACTTCGGAAGACGCTTGTCAAAACGCGATTGCCGAGACCTTGAAGGCTTACGGCAGGATCGACGGACTGGTGCACAACGCGGGTATCAATGACCAGATTTCTTTGAGAGACAGCACGACGGATTTTCTAGGATCAATCCAAAAGAATCTCCTGCATGTCTTCGCACTGACGCACTACGCCCTGGACGCTTTGATCGAGTCGCGGGGATTTATTGTGAATGTTTCCTCGAAAGTTGCTGTCACCGGACAGGGCGGAACCTCCGGCTATGCGGCATCGAAAGGGGCACTGAATGCGCTCACGCGCGAGTGGGCGTTGGGTCTCGCGAAGCACGGTATTCGAGTGAATGCAGTGGTCCCGGCGGAAGTGTATACGCCGATGTACGAAGGCTTGGCGGCGGCGACGGATGACCCGCAGAAATTTCTCGATGAGATGAGCGCGCGGATTCCACTCGGTCGCCGGATGACTACGGCGGAGGAGATGGCTAATGCGATCGTGTTCCTGGCTTCCGAACGCTCAGCTCATACGACCGGGCAAATCATCTATCCCGACGGAGGGTATGTCCATCTCGATCGGGCTTATCAGCCGGAGGGTTGATTCATACTTTTTGGCCGCCGTCTTTGCCATTGTTTTGACAAGGAAGGGGATGTGACTCTCCGACGTGAAAGAAGACCCGGTTTTTGGTGTTCTCCCAAAGCCAATCTCCGTCCTACGGATTAATAACCAGACGGATGTCTCATGACATGTCCTTTTCCCGGACGTGGTGTCGCCTGCCAGCGCGGCCCCTTCCGCCCACCACCCCAGCCGGTGTCGAGTCGCAGACCGGCCACTGTCATAAAGACATGGCCATTTCGTATATAAACCGTGATCCAATCCCCTTTCCCCCGCTTGCCATAATGAAAGAATCCCCTTGAAGGCATTTGCCCCTTGAGCAGACCTGCCTCCCTGAGGACATAGGACACCGCCCCCGAGCAATCAAATCCCGTGTCATTGAGGACCGCATGCCCACCTCCCCATTTATAGGGCTTATTCTGTAGGCGGTTTCCCGCCTCAATCGCGCGCTTCACCGCCGCTGGCGCACTGCGGGGAGCATACGCCACCCCATCCCGGAGCAGGGCCGTTTTCCCGGATTTAAATTGATAAGCCACCGGATCCCGGGCCTTTTGCTGTCCACCACAGGACGTCAACACCGCCGCCACCGCGAGAAAGAGAAAATACGACACCATTTTCATGACCTCCGGCCATAGCGGAATTATTTAAATCTTCCAAATTAATTGTAATCCCCCACTCGCCAATTTCGCAAAATTGCCGTAAACAAGATCTTGGCGGAATGAATGAAATGGAGCTAG
>CALFSW010000055.1 GCA_937916505.1 uncultured Verrucomicrobiales bacterium
GAATGTGAAGATGGCACGCACCTCTACATTCGCCCTCAAACTGATGCCGTGGCTCCTCTCGACGTCTCATTTGTACATTGGAACAATGATCCAAAAGGCTATTTTCCACTCTTCAAGCAGCGAAAAAACTTGGAAAAAGGGCATCACGAAGGTGAGTTCTTGGTCTTTACGCCGGGAGTTGTCAAAATTGTGATTGTCTGGGCCCTCGACAATGGATGGGAATCCCAAAGCGCAAACTTGGTTCGAGCCAGTTTCAATAACGGATTCAAATGGATAGGGTTTAACGGAAAACCCATCAACACACTCTCTTAAAAGCAGAGGTTATCTCCTGGGCAAAAGCCTCAGGGCTATTCGGCTCAAATGGCCCATTGTTGATGCTTGAAATCCTATCAATGCGCCTCGCTGTCCAGCGACAATTAAGATTGCCCCCTAACGACAGTTAGAAACGGGATTGTTCCACGTCACACCAGGAGGAAGCCATTCTTTCCCAACACAGCCGATATGGACCTTCTAGCGGTTGTGTTGGGAAAGAATGTCTACCGGGAAAAATGTTCCACAAATTGTCGCTGGGGTCATTTTTAATTGTCGTTCTACACTGAAAAGACGAACATAAAAAAGGCGCGCTGTTTCCAGCGCGCCTTTTGAAATTTTGATTCGATCAGAATTACTTCTTCCTCTTCTCCTCTTCGCGCGCCTTGGCGTCCGCGATCACTTTCTCAGCCACGTTCTTAGGACAGGCCGAATAGTGTTCGAACTCCATCGAGAACTGACCGCGACCAGAGGTCATGGTGCGAAGGTCACCAATGTAACCAAACATCTCGGAAAGAGGGGCCTGCGCCTTGATGCGGATTCCGCCGGAAGCAGTGTCCTGCGACTGGATCATGCCACGACGACGGTTGAGGTCACCAATGACATCACCCACGTGATTTTCAGGAGTGAAGACATCGAGCTTCATGATCGGCTCAAGAATCTGCACTCCGGCTTTTGGCACGGACTGACGATAGGCCGCTCTTGCCGCGATCTCAAAGGCCACGGCGGAGGAGTCAACTGCATGGAAGCCACCATCGTTGAGGGTCACTTTGAAGTCCAAACAGGGATAACCGGCGAGCACCCCCTTATCGAGTGAAGTTTTGAAGCCTTTCTCGACGGCAGACCAGAATTCCTTGGGCACGTTGCCACCGACAACCTTGGACTCGAACTGGAAGCCTTCACCTGGCTCAAGCGGAGTGAGGGTGTAGTCAATCTTGGCGAACTGACCGGAGCCACCTGACTGCTTCTTGTGAGTGTAGCTGTCTTCAAGCTCCTTGGTGATGGTCTCGCGGTAAGCCACCTGGGGTGCTCCCACGATCACCTCGACCTTGTGAGTCCGCTTCAGGATATCGACTTTAATATCGAGATGAAGCTCACCCATTCCCTTAAGAATGGTTTCACCGGAATCGAGATCGGTCTCAACGCGGAAGGAAGGATCCTCCTGAATCATCTTACCAAGCGCATTACCAAGCTTCTCAGCATTGGCTTTATCGATTGGTGAGACAGCGAGTGAGATCACGGGATCCGGGAAGACCATCGGCTCAAGCGTCGCGGGCTTGTCCTTGCAGGAAAGAGTGTGACCGGTTTGGACGTTCTTAAGACCAACAAGGGCGATGATGTCACCCGCTTGGGCGCTATCAAGTTCGGTCCGCGCATCAGCGTGCATCTCGACGAGCCGACCGACTCGCTCGGTCTTGCCAGTGAAGGTATTCAAAATGGTGTCGCCCTTCTTGAGGCTACCCGAGTAGATACGGGTGAAAGTCAGAGCACCAAACTGGTCGTCCATGATCTTAAAGGCAAGCGCACGAAGCGGACCGTCCGGATCGACAGTGGCGACTTCACCGGTCTCGTTGCCTTCGTCGTCAAACTCGGGTTCAGGTTCGACTTCGAGAGGTGATGGAAGGTAATCGACAACTCCGTTGAGGACATTTTGAACTCCCTTGTTCTTGAACGCAGAACCACAGAAGGCAGGGAAGAAATCAAGGGCGATGGTCCCCTTGCGAATACAGCGCTTGATGGTATCAATATCGGGCATGTTCCCTTCAAGGTAAGCCTCCATCACGTCATCGTCCTGCTCCACCGCAGTCTCGATCAACTCGTCGTGATACTTCTGTGCCTTTTCCTTAAGATCATCAGGCACGTCGGTGATTTCAAAGTTCTCGGGAAGACCGGAGTCATCCCAGATGTAGGCTTTCATTTCCAGCACATCGACGACTCCTACGAAGGAATCCTCAAAGCCGATGGGAATGGTCATGACAACAGGCTTGGCTCCAAGAACATCCTTGGTCTGTTGAATCACGCTAAAGAAATCAGCGCCGACACGGTCGAGCTTGTTGACGAAAATGATACGTGCGACTTCGGAATCGTTGGCGTATCTCCAGTTGGTCTCAGACTGAGGTTCCACTCCACCGGATCCTCAGAATACGCCGACACCGCCATCGAGAACCTTCAGAGAACGGTAAACCTCGATCGTGAAGTCAACGTGTCCCGGGGTATCAATGATGTTCATCCGGTAGTCATTCCAGAAACAGGTCGTGGCAGCAGACTGAATGGTGATTCCCCGCTCAGCTTCCTGTTCCATGAAGTCAGTCGTTGACTCACCATCGTGGACCTCACCCGTTTTATGAATCTTTCCAGTGAGCTTGAGGATACGCTCGGTGGTCGTGGTCTTTCCAGCGTCCACGTGTGCGAAGATGCCGATGTTTCGGTATTTGCTGAGGTCTATCATGATTACTGTCTCGTGAGGGGCGCTTCATAATCACCACACCACTGTTTTGTCGAGTCCTGACCGAGACTTTTTGAGCATTATCAGCCAATTCGGACCGGTTCTTCGTTTACAAAACTCGGTTTCCTGACATTCAGACGTCGTCAAATCGACTTTTTCCCAAAAATGAGCACGAATTACTTCAACACTCTTCCTCTTCGTCGCCAGCTTGACGAGCTTGGCACCTGCCGCTTCATGGACGCTTCCGAGTTTGCCAACGGCGTGAATGCCGCCAAGGGGCTCAAGATCGTCATCGTCGGCTGTGGCGCCCAAGGTCTCAACCAAGGCCTCAACATGCGCGATTCCGGACTCGACGTTTCCTACACCCTCCGCGCCGCGGCCATCGAGGAAAAGCGCCAGTCCTACCTCAACGCCACCGAAAACGGCTTCGCCGTTGGAACTTATGAAGAAATGCTCCCGACCGCGGACATTGTCATGAACCTTGCTCCCGACAAACAACACACCAAAGTTGTCGAGACCGTCATTCCTCACATGAAGGAAGGCGCTACTTTCTCCTACGCCCACGGCTTCAACATCGTTGAGGAAGGCACGCAAATCCGCAAAGACCTGACCGTGATCATGGTGGCGCCCAAGTCTCCTGGTTCCGAGGTTCGCGAGGAATACAAGCGTGGTTTTGGCGTCCCAACCCTCATTGCCTGCCACGTCGAAAATGATCCTTCCGGTGAAGGCATCGAACTCGCCAAAGCTCTCGCTGTTGCCCAAGGCGGTGACAAGGCGGGTGTTCTCGAGTCCTCCTTCGTTGCCGAGGTCAAATCCGACCTCATGGGCGAGCAGACCATTCTTTGCGGTCTCCTTCAGGCGGGTTCCATTCTCTGCTTCGAGAAGATGAAAGCCGATGGCATCGATCCCAAGTGGGCTGTCAAGTTCATCCAAAACGGATGGGAAGTCGTCACCGAGGCTCTCAAGCACGGTGGCATCACCAACATGATGGATCGCCTTTCCAACCCCGCCAAACTTGAAGCCTTCGCTCTCTCCGAGGAACTCAAGGACATCATGCGGGACCTTTTCTACAAGCACATGGACGACATCATCTCCGGTGAGTTCTCCCGCACCATGATGGCCGACTGGGCCAACGACGACTTCAACCTCCTCGGCTGGCGAAAAGAGACCGGCGAGACCGAATTTGAAAAGACCGAAGGCGAAGGAGAAATCTCCGAGCAGGAATACTTCGACAAGGGCATCCTCATGGTTGCGATGGTCCGCGCTGGCGTGGAACTCGCCTTCGAGGCCATGGTCGAAGCCGGCATTGAACCCGAGTCGGCCTACTACGAGTCTCTCCACGAGACGCCACTCATCGCCAACACCATCGCACGCAAGAAGCTTTACGAAATGAATCGCGTCATCTCCGACACCGCCGAGTATGGCTGTTACCTCTTCAGCCACGCTGCCGTGCCTCTTCTCCAGGACTTCATGGCCAGCTTGGATACCCGCGTCATCGGAAAAGGTCTCAGCGAGTCCGACAACAGCGTCGACAACCAGACCCTCGTGCAAGTCAACGCCATCATCCGTGACCACGATGTCGAGGAAATCGGAATCTACCTCCGCGAAGCCATGGGCGCCATGAAGCCCATCACCGCTTAAGGAGGGATTCTCCCAATCATCAAAAAGCCCGGCGCCTCAAAAAGGCCCGGGCTTTTTCTCACCTGCAATTGAATCGTTTCCTTCGCTAAAAGAGTCCTTGGACTCCTCACTCCGAAAAGTAAGATCCCCCCAAGACAATGGCATCAGGAAAACCGCAAAAAAAGAGGCCCCCAGGCAACAAGGCTTCCAAAAAGAAAAAACCAAAATTCGACTTTGCGGCCCGGCACTTTTTCCTCTCGCCCTTCTATCTGATTGGCCTCCTGACCCGAAAACTCCCCGCTTGGCTCAAGATTCCGTCCCGTGTCGTCCTTTCCGGCGGGTTCCTCGCCGTCGTCGGAGGGCTCGTTCTCTCCATCGGCTACTACCTCATCGCGTTAACCTACGACCTCGAGGAAGTCGTTCAGATGCCGGCTCGCACCGAGATTCTCGACCGGGCTGGACACATTCTCAAAAACTCCTCCGGCAAGGAAATCGGCTACCTTCACGGAAAAAACCGTCAAATCATCACATATGATGATGTCCCGGATCACTTTGTCGAAGCTCTCATTGCGCAGGAAGACAAACGCTTCCGCAGTCATGGTGCCGTCGATTTCCGATCATTGGGGCGTGTCGCCGTGCGAGCCGTCACCCGCGGAAAACTTGAAGGAGGTGGAACAATCAGCATGCAGTTGGCCCGGAACAGTTTTCATCTGAAAAAGAAAGACGAAGGAATCGTCCGCGGCATCCATCGGAAAATCCTCGAAACCTTCATCGCGGTCCGTATTGAGTCCAAATTCAAAAAGGACGAAATTCTCGAACACTACATGAACCGCATCTTCTGGGGTGGCTCCATCCGCGGAGTCGAAGTCGCGGCCCTGACCTACTTCGACAAGCCCTCCAAAAATCTCACCCTTGAAGAATCCGCCCTCCTCGTTGGCATCATCCGTGCTCCCAACAAATTCTCTCCTTTCCGGCATTTTGAAAAAGCCGCAATACAACGGGACTGGGTTCTCACGAAAATGGTTGAGAACAGCGCCATCACCCGGAAAGAGGCCGACATCGCTCAAAAGAAACCTCTCAAGATCGTATCATCCCGCAATCGCGTCCGGGAAGGAAGCTATGCCCTCGATGCCATCCGCCGGGACCTCGATCGTATTCTTGAAAAAGAAAACCTCCGCGATGGAGGTCTCATCATTGAGACCACCCTCGATCCCAACATTCAGGAACTTGCGGAGAGCTCGATGGAAAAACGACTGGCCCAAATCGAACGTCGCCCTGGCTTCAGTCATCAAAAACGAGCCGACTGGAATGGCAACGGGGATCCAAATTACCTTCAAGGTGCCGCCGTCGTCATCGACAACAACACCGGTGCCGTTCTCGCCATTGTGGGAGGACGAAACGCCAGCGAATCGCAATTCAATCGCGCCCTCCAATCCGAGCGACAAATCGGCTCCCTTTTCAAGCCCTTCATGTTCCTTGCCGCCTTCAATCAGAATGTAAAACCCTTCGATTACGTGAGCGATGCGCGGCTCAGACCCGGGGAGATCGCCGGTGATGCTTCCAATTGGAGTCCCGACAACTCCGACGGGAAGTATTACTCCAGGATCCGGGTCAGCCGTGCGCTCGTAGAATCCCGCAATACCTCCTCCATCCGCGTCGCCTCGGCTGCCGGAATGGATGCAATCATCGGGGTCGCACATACCTCGGGCTTCGATACCGGAAACATTCCCAGAGTTCCCTCGTCCTACCTCGGATCATGGGGTGCTTCGCCCGAGACTGTTGCCAGCGCCTACACCATCTTCCCGAACGGCGGAACGCGGTTCCGCCCCTACTATATCCAGTCGATCAAAGACAGGAGTGGTAATATCCTGTGGGAAAACGGCCCCATTCCCTATCGGGCAACCGCCGCAGGTCCGGCATGGGAAGTCTCCCGTATTTTAGAGGACGTCAACAAATCAGGCACCGGGCGGTCCATTCGTTCGACATACGGCTTTCGAGCACCCTCCGGAGGAAAGACCGGAACCACCAATGGTCCCACCGATGGATGGTATGCCGGATATACTTCCGCTCTCACCTGTGCCGTCTGGGTGGGAATGGATCAGGGTGAAACCATCCTAAAACGAGCCTCGGGTGCCAGTCTCGCCCTCCCCATCTGGGTCGACATCATGAAAGGCTCCGACCGGCTTCCCGACATCGAGAACGGACCGATTGCCCCGGGCCGCGCCCTTCTCGTCGAACCTGTCGAAGACATCATCCCAAGAGCTCAGCCGGTTGACGATATTCCACAAGCCCGGCCTGTGGATGACATTCCACGGGCCGTCCCGGTGAATTAGCCAACCGGAAAAATTTCAGCCATTGAGCCCCCGGCCCCGTGTTGGGTCAGGATCGGTTTCAAGACCTCTCGGTAATCGGTTTTCACCGGCACATCACCGGGGCCGACCAGGATCCCTGTCTCCAGTTCGGGCATTTCACCGAAAACATTTCCTCTTTCAGTGCCTCCCATCACCAGCATTGTCCCGCCACGCCCGTGATCGGTTCCAAACGAGGAATTCTCCGCCACCCGACGGCCAAACTCAGTCATCACCACCACCGTGACCTTCTTCATAAGCTTGCCCAGATCGCGATGAAAAGCGGCCAGCCCATCCGACAACCTTGTCATCAATGGCGTGATTAAAGTTTCCTGGGCAAAGTGGGAATCCCATCCCTCCAAATCCAACGAAACCGCTTCCAAGCCAACCCGCGCTCGAATCAATCGCGCGGCCTGACGCAAACCATTCGAAAAAGAGTTGTCGCCATACTCGGCCCCATTCATCGGAGGCAAATCCTCCCGTCGAAGTTTCTCGACCCGCTCAAGCGCCTGCAAGGTGTCCCTCGCCGCCGGACCGAGAATACTCTCATCCTTGCCATAAAGCATTCCCAATTCCTCCTTCAGCCTGTCCGTCGGCCCCGATTGACTGCCCAGCGAAAAAGTGTCCATCGACTCCATCACGGTCGCGGCCGGTGCGCCACGCAGCACTTCCGGCATCGCTTTTCCCAGCGCAATTGCAGAAAGCGCCGAGGGAGGAACCCCATCACGATATCGCAGAAAGCGACCCAACCATCCCCCCGCCACCGGACCACCGTGCTCCATCAAATCCTGCGCATAAAAATGGGAACGGGTATCATCATTTGAACCGACCGCCGGGACCACCGTCAAACAACCATCCTTGTAGATATCATAGAGAGCCGAAAAGGCGGGATTGAGTCCGCAATTGGCATCACCCAGCTTGAGAATATCCCCCTCCGGAACCCCCAACGTCGGCCGCACCCTGTAATACTCGCTGTTTCCAACCGGTGGGACCAAAGTCAGTCCATCAGCTCCACCCCGGAGGAAGACCACCACCAACGTTCGCTGCTGGTCGCCATTCCCTGAAATTATTCCTGTGCCTTTCATCGCCATTGAAATCCCGGTGAGGCCAAAAGTAACGCGAGCGACTCGCCCGTTCGTTCCATTGCAGCCAGTTCTTCTTTCGATGGAATCCGTCCCAGCAAACTCGCTGCCAGGCCTGCAACTCCCCCTGCCTTTTCGATCAATTCGTCCTGATTGATTTTGATCTCCTTGCTCACGTCATTACGGGACAAGGCAATCGCAAAGTGCCAACGCCATAGCAAGGTCCCTGTCCACGGCGAAGCGACATCAGGATAGCCATCGGGCGTGGGATATTGAAACGGAGCATGGCCCATTCGAATCAAATAATCGACGAGATCCATCTCCGAAGAGACCTTGGCCCGGGTTCCCCTCAACGCCGAAACGATAAATTCAAAGGGCCGTTTTAACTTCTGACCACGGGCTCCGTTCAAAAACTCATCCGTTTCGAAGACCGACCTCAAAGTCTTGCAAAGATCGCCCCCACTCTCCGAGAACACCTTCGCTGTCGCGTCGATGGACGCCTTCGAAGGCTCATCAGCAAGAAAGCGAATGCAGAGTTTCTCCGCCAAATGCCTGGCCGTCGAAGGATGTTCGCAAACGATCTCCAGAACATCGTCCAGATCTTTCTCTCCTCCACCCGATGCAATTTCGTGCCCAAGAACAACCTTTGAACCATCGTCGTGCGCCTCGGAATGGAACTCCACTCTTCCCTTATAAAATCTCCCTTTGTCCCGCACCGTCCAACCACTGAAACACCGGGCAACTTCCATCACATCCTTCTGGGTGTAACCTCCTCCGACTCCCAGGGTATGGAGTTCGAGAAGTTCGCGGGCGTAATTTTCGTTCGGCTTCTCGCTGGAATCCCTCATCCGATTTTCTCTCCCATCGAGATACCAAAGCATCGCCGGGCTGAGAGCAGAAGCTCTGACCAAATCTGAAAACTTTCCCAGGGCATGCTTACGGACCACCTCTCGATCATCCGCGGCCTTGAGCCAACGACACTCCTTTTTAGAGACATCGATATTAAGATGATCACTCCAAAAATGAGCCATGATCTCAAACAACTGGCGCTTGCTCCGGGTCGCCCGCACCAGGGTGGCACGGGTCAGCTGCTCGAGCAGGAAAGCCTCTTTGTATTCATACATCTCTGCCAAGGGGGCATGAATCGCTTCAAATCTCCGCACCGCCCGTTGCGCTCGTTTGTCCTCAAGTTCATCCGGATTGAGCTGCTCATCGAGAAATGCCGCAACGGCATCCTCTTCGGTATCCGCCAATCCTTTCACCCTCGCATACTCTAAAGGTGTTGGACCGAATGTGGTGCGATTTAAGACGTGCGAAATGAGATCAATCCCCTCGCCCGACGGAGGCACCACCGGACCTTCCTTGGGTCCCAAACCCAACCAATCCTCGACCCGCTCACAGCTCGACGTTGAAAAAAGCGCCAGTCCCGCCGTCGCTCTCAGAAAGTGGCGTCGCGAGACCTCATCTGATTCGCGCTGCTTCATTCGGCAGAAACCTTCCTGCCATCACGCCAGCCCAAAAAGGCCGCCCCAATTCCTGAAAAAACCGCCACCGGAAAGACAAAGAACCACCCCAACACCGGAAAAATAAACATCAGGCCCAGAACAATTCCTCCCCGCTTCACTCTCAACCATGGTTGGGCTTCATCAGTCGGATTCACGAGACCTTTGCCAATGCGAAGACAAAGCCCCGACGATCCACAAAGGCCCAATAAGAAGACAAGAAGAGTCACCAGAATTCCGGAAACCTTCAAAACCGGAGGACCACCGTTGGCCATCACCACCCCCAATGCAATCAGGGGGATTCCCAGCGCGAGCCCAATCAAAAGGGACTTCCAGGGCGAACTTCCGTAACGCTCGCAACTTCTCTCCACCAACCCCGGGGTCAAGGCCACCGCTGCCACCCAATAGGCGACCGTGACGACAAAGAATCCCAAAATCACAAAAGTCCACAAGAGGACATCGGCCATGATCATTTCGCTGTTTTCCTTTCCTTGTTTTGATTCACAGCTGGTTTACGCTAGTTTTTTCAAAAAGGTGACAAGGAAATCACAGATCAATTTCCCCCCTTCCCTCATCCCCCACAATCTGAATAATCGTATTCATGTCTCTTTTCAAATCTCTCATTCTTGGTCTCTCTCTCCTTGCCCCTCTTGCGGCCAAGCCAAACATCGTCATCATCCTTGTCGATGACATGGGCTACGGAGACCCCGCCTGCTTCAATCCGGAATCCAGGATCGCCACTCCCCATATCGACTCCCTCTCACGGGACGGCATGAAGTTCACCGACGCCCATGCGCCCGGCCCGCTCTGCCACATGTCGCGCTACGGGCTCCTCACCGGACGATACCCCTTCCGCACCGATGTCACGAAGTGGCCCAGGCAGCCCCTCATTGACGAGGGACAAATGACCATCGCTTCTCTCGCAAAATCCCGGAGCTACACCACCGCCATGGTTGGAAAGTGGCACCTCGGCTTCCGTGAAAACGGTTACGACAAGCCTCTCCCCGGCGGGCCGGTCGATTGTGGATTTGATTCCTACTTCGGAATCCGGGCTTCGACTGATATTCCTCCCTACTTTTACATCCGGGACAACAAAGCGGTGCAACCACCATCCGGTCATATCGAGGGCGAGTTATCAGAGGACTGGCATCGGATCCAAGGCCGCATGCGGCGAGCCGGAGGGATCTCACCGGACATGAACCTGGACGATGTCCTCCCCAAATTTACAGCCGAAGCCGAAAAAATCATCACAAACCACGACCAAGCGAATCCCCTCCTCCTCTACCTTGCCTACCCCGCGCCGCACACTCCGTGGCTCCCGTCCGATGAGTTCCTCGGCAAGAGCAAGGTCAGCCTTTACGGAGATTTCGTCATGATGGTCGATGCCCAAATCGGTCGCATTCTCAAAACCCTCAAATCCACCGAAATGGACAAAGACACCTTGGTCATCTTCACCTCCGACAACGGCCCGTGCTGGTTCGACAAAGACGTCAAAAAGTTCAACCACGATTCACAAGGGGGACTTCGCGGGATGAAAGGCGATGCCTGGGAAGCCGGCCATCGCATGCCCTTCATCGTCCGCTGGCCCGGGCAAGTGAAAGCGGGAACCACCAGCAAGCAACTCGTTTGCTTCACTGACTTCCTCGCCACCTTTGCCGAAATCATGGAGACCAAACTCCCCGACCAAGCCGGCCCCGATAGCTTCAGCTTTCTCCCCTCGCTCAGAGAAGAATCCTCCCCGCGCGACACCTTCGTGATGCGCGCCGGATCGGCTCGCGCCATGATGACCATCCGCGAGGGCGATTGGAAGCTCCTCACCCAACTCGGTTCAGGCGGATTTTCACAACCCAAACACCTCAAACCGAAACCCGGTGGCCCCACCGGCCAGCTTTACCATCTCAGCAAAGACCCCGGCGAAACGACAAACCTCTACCAAAAGCACCCCGAAATCGTCGCCCGCCTCCTCAAGAGACTCGATGAAGTCAAAGCAAGCCCTCACCGTCACCTCAAATAAGATGACCCCATCCCGTCGTAACTTCCTCCGTGGTCTCGGAACCTCTGCCGCCCTCGCTTCGACCTCCTTCGCTCAGAACACCCAAGCCATCGCTCGCAAGGGTCGCATCAAACAAGTCATCGCGGCCTGGCCCTTCGCCGTCGGCGCCCAGTGGACCCCTCAAGATCTCATTCGCCACGCCAGGCAACTCGGCGTCGCAGGCGTCGAACTTTTCGACGCCGATCAACTCCCTCTCCTAAAAGGCACCGGCCTCGTCTGCGCAGCGACCAAGTCCCACTCCTTCGAGCGCGGCATGAACAACAAGGGGCACCACCCCGAAGTCTTTGCCACCCTCACAAAAGCAATCACGGCCACCGGCGCCGCGGGCTTTCCCAATGTCATGACCTTCACCGGACTCCTCGACACCTCAAAAGAAGAAAACGGAAGCATTGTCTCTCGCGAAGAAGGAACCAAGAACTGCATCGAGGGCTTTAAAAAGATGGCCGCCCTTGCCGAAAAACACAAGATCACCCTCGTCCTCGAACCGCTCAACTCCCGTGTCGCCGAAGCGATGAAAGGCCACCCCGGCTATCAGGGCGATCACATCGATGACTGTGTCGAGATCGTGAAAGCCGTCTCCTCCCCCGGCCTCAAAGTCCTCTTCGACGCCTACCACGTCCAAATCATGGATGGGGATCTCATCCGCCGCATCGAACAGTACCACGAATACATCGGCCATGTTCAGATCGCCGGAAACCCCGGTCGCGGCGAGATCGGCGACAATCAGGAAATCAACTACCGAGGCCTCATGAAGGCGCTCCTCAAAGTCAACTACTCCGGCTACGTCGGACACGAATGGATCCCCACCGGTGACCCGCTCAAAGGTCTCGAAGAAGCCATCTCCATCTGCGACATTTAAAACCCTCCTTCTCATGAAAAAACTCCTTCTCTTCCTCGCGACTTCTCTTGTCGCCCACGCCTCTCCGGTCGACGGTTCCAAACCCAACATCATTTTCATCCTCTCCGATGACATGGGTTGGAACGAGCCCGGTTTCAACGGCGGCAACCCCAAGCTCACCCCCCACCTCGACAAGCTTCGCCAAAGCGGCGTGAGTCTCACGCAATTCTACGTCCACGCCGTCTGCGCTCCCTCACGCGCGGCCTTCCTCACCGGCCGCTACGCTTTCCGCACCTGGAGCGATTGGCGCTCCGAGGACTTTGGAAAGCCCAGCTACCTCGCCATGCTCGACATGAAACTGGTCAAAAATCCCGAAGGCGACGAGACCCGCCGCCTCCACGGACTCGCCAGCGAGGAACGCACCGTTGCCGAGGTGCTCAAGGAAGCAGGCTACTTCACCTCCATCGCCGGCAAATGGCATTGCGGAGAATGGCTCCCCGGCCAACTCCCGATGGGCCAGGGCTTCGATCACCAATACGGCCACTACGGCTGGGGCATCGATTACAATAACAAGACCATCCCGCACAACGCCCCCGCTCGTTTCGCAGTCTACGATTGGCACCGAAATCAAGAGCCACTATTCGAGCCCGGCTACAGCACCGACCTCATTGCCAACGAAGCCGTCCGCGTCATCGCCGACCATCGTACCAAGCGAAATGATCAGCCCCTCTTCATGTATGTCGCCTTCAATGCCGTCCACGGACCACTTGAGGAGATCCCCCGCTACGTCGAGGAATACGGCAAACGCTACGCCGCCCTCAAATGCCTCGACGATGCCGTCGGCCTCATTGTCAATGCCGTCGATCAAAGCGGCTTCGGCGACAACACCCTCCTCATCTTCGCCAACGACAACGGCGGCCTCCGCGGTGAAATGAATGCCCCCTATCGCGGCACCAAAAACACCAACTATGAAGGCGGCGTCCGCGTTCCTTGTGTCATGCGATGGCCTGAAAAAATCAAAGCCAACTCAACCAACGAAGCCCTCATGCACGTCACCGATCTTTACAGCACCTTCGCAACTCTTGCAGGCGCTTCCTTGAAACAAGAACGTCCCCTCGATGGAATCAACATGACCAATTCCCTCTTCGGCGACACCGCCAGCCCGCGTAACGAAATCATCTTCGAGGTTTCCGGCAGCGTCCGCCTCCCCGCCATTCGTAAAGGGAAATACAAACTCGTTGGCAAAGAACTCTACGACCTCGAAGTCGATATCTCCGAGAAAACCGACATCGCAGCAAAGCACCCCGACATCGTCAAGGAACTCACCGAACGCGTCACCGCCGCTGGAAAGGAACGTCCTCCTCTCACCGGGATGGACCGGCTCATGTCCCCCGCCCTCCCTTGGGTCTACGGCCAGCAGGAAAACGAAAGCGCCCCGGCTTGGATTAAAGAAGAAGTCCAAAAGATCCGCGACACCCAACCCAAGGAATGGGCCCCCGGCACCACCCCGTGGCCGCAGGCTCCCAAGGACGGAAAAATCATCTACACCGGCGACGGACGCTAAGGTGACAACAGCAAGGATCAGAACCTGGATCACAGTCGGACTTTTAACTGCCTCAAGTATTCTGATCCTCGCCTTGAATCAGGCCTTGAGATGGTCTGATCCATTTCAAGGCTTTCTCAATGGACTCCTATCCTCGGTCAAAGTCATCCCATTCCTCATAGGGGGCGCGGTAGCTTGGCTCCTACTTGTAGCCGGTCTGGTGAACCGGCTGAAGCATCCCTTGCTGCGGTGGCTTCTTATCTCTCTTCCGCTGCTTATTGGAGCTGCGTGGATTGTCCATGATCAGCCAAACTCCCGGGAGCAATTTTTCCGAATCACGGGAGAAAAATTACCAGAGAACATCCCAAGCTACCAATCCCGGCATCAAGACGGTTTGCTGGCCGCACCCCGGCATACTTTTTCTTTCCGTTGCACTCCTGACGAGACGACCCGTTTCATCAAAGAATTAGGCTGGGAAGGCCCCTATCCATTCGTTAGCCCAAAACCTTCGATGACCGGGCATGATATCGACATGGACTCTTGGGTCGGGCCTTCGGTCTACGCTATTCCATCCAAAGGAGGATGGAATTTTGAATTAGTGACTGATCAGGACCGGGAGCGAGTTTTCATCGTCCTAAGTTCGAATTAAGAAAAACTACGGCGCAGGCACCTTGTAGATGAGACGCAAGCTATCAAGCCGAAGGCGTGCCGAGGTCAGCGCATCTTTGAGAGCCTCCCGGTGATCATCGAGAGCGCCAACCTCGGAATCGTCAATCAGAGGATTGACCTGGGCGAGATCAAGCAAACGTTCCTTCTCAGCCCCCATCACCTTCTCCATCTGAGCCATGGATTTCTTGATCGTGGAAACCCTTCGTTGATCGGCGAGAGTTGCCAAGGCCCTGAGCATGGTGGGGATCATTTCGCCGGTGACTTTGGACTGGTCGAGGATCTTGCGGTGACTGCCACGACGAAGGACGGCCTTCATCAGTGAGGGATCGGAAGTGAGATCCTTGGCCTGATAATCGACGGCCACCCGGATTGGGACAGCGGGAAGGTAGTGGTCGGTTTGCAGAGAGGCAGGTGCGATGCATTCGACAATATAGTAAGCCTCCAAGATAACGGACTTTGGCCCCGGGGCTTCCCACACGCCGAAAGCGCTGTTTCCCGCTTCGCCGGAAAGAAGAAGATCAATGGAATTCCGCACCATGGGATGATCAGCGGTCATGAGTCCAATCTCCTCGCGACTCAGGGCTCGCTCGCGGTCAAAGGTCACACTCATCCCTCCCTCGGGGAGGTCGGGAAAGGCATCGGTGATGACGTTGCCGGGCTGGAGAAGATAAGCACGGGGATCGAGTTCTTCGACGGTGAGACCAAAATGATCGAAGAGCCGTGTCACCCAGTCTTCAAACTCGCGATTGCCGTCCCATGAATCGATGAGCTCAAGCGTTTCCTCGATATCCCCTCCCCCTTGCGAAGTCAGAGCCAGAAGACGATCCGGGCCACGTTCCATTTGAGCCTCGGTTTCCGCACGGAGTTTTTGGGACTCCCTGATGAAGTCCGGGAGCGTATCGGCTTTAATTTGCTGAAGACGCTTGACGAGAATTTGGGCACCTTGAAGGTTCTTTTCGAAAGCATTCAAACCTTCCTGATACCAGCGGGCGTATCTTTCGCCGGGGTCGCCTTTCACAAAGGGAACATGAATATGGATGGTCTCCTTCTGGCCAATACGGTCAAGTCGGCCGATCCGCTGCTCGAGAAGTTCGGGATTTTCGGGGAGATCAAAGAGGATGAGATGATGGGCGAACTGGAAGTTCCGGCCTTCGCTCCCGATCTCCGAGCAGATGAGAAGTTGCGCGCCATGCTCCTCGGAAAAATAGGCGGCATTGCGGTCCCGTTGCAGCAAGTTGAGTTCCTCATGGAATTGCGCAATTTTCATATCCACCCGATCCAACAGCGCTTCGGTGAGATCTTCCACCAAATCGAGGGTCTTACCGATGAGGAGAATTTTATCCGAAGGATGCTGCTTTAAGAATACGACGAGCCATTCCACCTTCGCGACAAAAGGATCCTCCCCTTCGAGTTCGACAAGATGCGCTTTCCGTTCGGGAAAGCCACTGAGTTTTTTCCGGGTATTGCGGAACATGACGCGACCGGTCCCGAAAGAATCGAGGAGATCCCGGATGACCTGGTCGCTCGACCCGGGGAGCCCGGCCAGCCCGGCAGCGATGCGTGGTGAACGGTCGGCAAACTGGGAAGCCTCGGGGGGTTCACCTTCGCCAATCACATCGATGGCATCCGCGACCTTTTCATAATAGTTCGACTCGGCCAAAAATTCCTCTAGGTCATTGTAGCGATGGGGATCGAGGAGCTGCAGGCGGGCGAAGTGCCCCTCGGCGCCAAGTTGCTGGGGTGTTGCGGTCAGGAGCAGAACGGAAGGCGTTTCCGAAGCGAGCGCCTGGACCAATTCATAACCTTCGCTCGGTTCCTCCGGAGTCCATTCGAGGTGATGGGCTTCATCCACAATCAAAAGATCCCAGCCGGCTTCAATCACCTGGGGAAGCCTTTCGGGATGATCCAATAGAAAATCCTGCGAACAAAGAATGAGTTGATTCTCCAGGAAAGGATTTCCCTCCGTGATCGAGCGGCACCGTGCCTCATCGAAGATCGCGAAAAGCAGATTGAATCGGCGAAGAAGTTCAACGAACCATTGGTGCACCAGCGTTTCCGGCAAAAGGATTAGAACCCGATCCGCCCGCCCGGTGAGGTGGAGGCGATGAAGGATCAGGCAGGCTTCGATTGTTTTCCCAAGGCCCACCTCATCTGCCAGGAGAACGCGCGGAGCGACGCGCGAACAGACTTCGCGGACGATCGCGATCTGATGCGGGATTAAGTCGATTCGTCCCCCCAGAAAGCCCCGGACGGGAGACTGACGAATTTGGGAAGAGCGGAAGAGGGACTCGATGCGTAGATTGAAGGTGCGCAGGTCATCCACCTGCCCCCCGAGCAGCCGGTCATCGGGCTTGGAAAAGCTAATGGAGTCGTCGAGTTCCGCTTCGGAGAAAGACCGGTCACTCTCGTGATAAGTGAGGAGTCCTTCGTCCTCGGTGATTTTTTCCACCGTGATTTTTTCGCCGGTATGAATGAGGACTGCGTCCCCGACCTTAAAACGAACCCGGATGATGGGTGCCGATGCGACCGCGAAGATCCGTTTCTCAGCCGCAGCCGTAAAGAGAATGGTGGCTTTCCCCGATTCTGCTTCAAGAAGGACTCCCAACCCGAGTTCCGGTTCACTTGTGCTAACCCACCGTTGGCCGGGGGTAAAATCGCCTCTCATTGGGACGACCATAGCCTGATTGCAGAAGTAGGGAACTGCGAATGAGGGCAACCTGCAATCAGGGGCACCCTGCCGAGCTTAATTCGAAGGCCATCGACTGTTATTCACTTGGCGATCGGGTGGCGTGGACTAGCCTTAATCCAAGTCGTATGAAGGAATTGAAAGATGGAATCCGGTCTCTGGTGCGTATTGATTTTCGCGGGCACGTTCACAAGCAATTCCGAGGAACCGATTCGGACAAACGCTTCGCCACCGAGGTTGCCGTTCTGAAAGCGCTGGAGGATCGTGGTGCCACCAATGTCCCCAGGCTGGTGAGCCACGATCCTGAAACACTCACTCTGGTCACAACGAACTGCGGCGCCCCCGCACCTTTGGTGACGGAGGAAAAAGCGCGCGCGCTTTTCCAGGAACTCGAAGACAACTATGGCATCAGGCACGACGATCCCGAACCACGGAATGTCACCTATTCACAGCAGTTGGGGAAGTTTTGCCTGATCGACTTCGAGTTGTCGGAGATCCTCCCGATGCCGACCTCCGTCAAAACCGCGAAAACCGACGTCCTTCGTGCCACCTGGGCGGCCTCCAGTGTCAAAGGAGCGAAGCACGTCGCCAACGACGACGCTTTCCTCGCTCTCACCGTCAATCCCGAATCGACCGACGCCCTGCCCAAGTCGGGGGAAATTCTCCTCGATCCCTCCCACCTTGTCCTTGCGGTTTCCGATGGCATGGGGGGACGCGATGCCGGGGAGTTTGCCTCACGACTCCTGATGTCGCGTATTCGCAAGGAAGCAGCCGATCTTTATGACAAACTCGGAACGGAAGAGGACGCTCAATCGGCACTCGACGATCTCCTCCGCCAGTGCCACCACGATGTCACCGGGCTCGCAGAACAAAATGGCAACACCGAGGGCATGGGGGCAACGCTGACCATGGCTTGGATCAGCCACGAGCGACTTTTTTGGGCTCATATCGGCGATTCGCGTCTTTACCTCATCAATGACGCAGGAGTTCAGCAACTCACCAAAGATGATTGCCGCGCCTGGTGGCAGTGGCAGCGGGGCGATATCACCGAATTTTCCTACCGGTCCCATCCCAGAAAATCGGTCCTGAGCGATGTTTTGGGCGGAGGCAAGCACGAGCCATTTCCTAAAACCGGGTCACTTCCTCTTCAGGATTCGCAACGACTGATGATTTGTTCGGATGGAATCATGGACGGGCTTTGGGAAAAAACGATCCACGAAATGCTCGCCGAGGAAATCCCGGTCGCTGAAACCGTCAAGAAGATGAGCGACCGGGCGATCGCAAACGATGATCGCGATGACACCACCATAATCGTCGCCCAAATCGCACGCGTTTAAGTGAAAACTTGGCATGCCAAGTGCTTTTTCATCTTAAGGATTTGCCTTGAGGTTGATTATAATCAAGCCTCGCCGCGATCCAAAACTGAAAGCGCAAATTCCAAGCAAACAAATCAGACCAATGGCTAAATACCGACTCGATTACATCTGGCTGGACGGCTACACGCCCGTTCCTAATCTCCGTACGAAATGCTGCATCAAGGAATTTGATGTCTTCCCCTCCCTCGAACAGCTTCCTGAGTGGGGCTTCGACGGCTCCTCAACCCAACAGGCTGAAGGTGGCGACTCCGACTGCGTGCTCAAGCCCGTGGCCCTCTATCCGGACGGTACCCGCGAGAATGGCATCCTTGTCATGTGTGAGGTCATGCTCCCGGACGGCACCCCTCACCACTCGAACGCACGCGCAGGCATCCTCGATGATCCCAATGCATGGTTTGGATTTGAGCAGGAATATTTCCTCGAAAAAGACGGCAATATCCTTGGTTTCCCGAAGGGTGGCTACCCCGAGCCCCAGGGCGCCTACTATTGCGGTGTCGGCTATAAGAACGTTGGCGACATTGGCCGCGCGATTGTGGACGAGCACCTCGACCTCTGTCTCTATGCCGGTATCAATCACGAAGGCATCAATGCCGAGGTGGCCATGGGCCAATGGGAATTCCAGGTTTTTGGAAAAGGATCCAAGCGGGCCGCCGACCAGATCTGGGTCGCCCGTTTCCTTCTTGAACGCCTCTGCGAAGAATATGCCGTCAATGTGAACTACCATTGCAAGCCCCTCAAGGGCGACTGGAACGGTTCGGGGATGCACGCAAACTTCTCCACCGAAAAACTCCGAAAAGAAGGAGGAAAAGAATACTTCGACAAGCTCATGTCTGCCTTCGAGAAGTTCACCATGGAGCACATCGCTGTTTATGGTCCCGACAACGACCAACGCCTCACCGGCCTTCACGAGACCCAGTCCATTGACAAATTCTCATGGGGAATTGCCGACCGTGGTGCTTCCATCCGTGTCCCCCACGCATTCGCCAAGAACGATTGGAAGGGATACCTTGAAGACCGTCGTCCAAACTCCCAGGGTGACCCCTACGCCATCGCAAGCCGCATCCTCGCGACCATCGCCGAGGCAGACGCCTAAACCGGCTCCGGTTTCTCACTTTCAAAACGGTCACTGGTTCGCCAGTGGCCGTTTTTTACGGCCCTGCAAGATCCAACAACAACTCCACGTTTTGCTCCCATGCTCATTCGCTCTCTTTTCTTCCTCCTTCTTACTCCCGCCCTCCTTGCTGAAGGGCAGCATTACAAATACCAGGTTCGCGCCAGCAAGATCGACTCCCGGGTCAAATCCTACCCCGAAATTGGTTTTGTCCTTGCAGACTCAAAAGGCAAACCGCAGGACATTCAAAATGCCAGCGTCGATACCCGCGTCCCGGCAAAAGGCCGCCTTGCCATCTGGCTGATGGCACCCAAGCAGGAACTGATGGATCGTATGAATTCCTATGGCATCCATGCCATTCAGGTCCACTACGCCCGCCAGTGGTTCGGCAAATGTTGCCAGCAACGCCCCGTCTCCGAACATTGCCGGGGAAACATGCGCCTCGAAGCCGCCACCGGCGAAGATCATAGTGATGAAGCCGCCATCGCCAAACCGGACAGTATCAAGGGACGGGCCTTTGAATTTGTGAAACATCTCTCCCAAGTGAACCCCGAAGGGAAATGGCAGCAATTCCTCAATCAGGACAAGAGCGACCTCGATTGGGAAAAAGTCATTCTGACAGGAGCTTCCCATGGCGCCACCACCGCCTCCCGCCTCGCCAAACACACCAAAGTGGCACGTCTTGTCGCCTTTTGCGGCCCTCGCGATCAATACCAGTCCTGGCAATCGCTCCCCTCGGCCACACCCAAAAACCGCTACTTCGGCTTCAGCCACGTCGAGGACATGGGCTGGGCCGAATTCCACTACCAGCGGTCCTGGGAAATGCTGGGCCTTCATCAATTCGGCCCCATCGTCAATGTCGACCAGTCCAAAGCTCCCTACGGAAATACCCGTCGCCTCATCACCAATTTCGAGGTGAAGGGGAACGCAGGTCACGCCCACAGCTCGGTCACCCCTGGCAACCGCTCATTCAAAAACAAAAATGGCACCTACAGGCACGAACCCGTATGGCGCTATCTGTTCACTCATCCGGTCGACAAAGCAGGCAAGGCCTTTCCCTCCACCAACGCTGCTAAAAAAATCAAACCGCAAAAGGTTAAATAAACCGTTGCGCACTGCGCTCGTTCAACGAATCTTCGGCATACAAAGCCATGCACGAAGAAGTCAGCCTTACCCGCGAAGTCGACGCGATCCAAATTCCCTCCGGGGACACCATGACCCTGCCCGCCGGAACTCCGGTCGTCATCACCCAAACCCTCGGAGGAACCTACACCGTAGCCACCTCGGCAGGCCTCGCCCGCATCTCCTCGAGTGACGCCGACGCCCTCGGCGTTGATCCGAACGAAAAAGTAGAGAAGCAGGCCGAAGCGGACCGCCTTGCCGATGCCACTCTCGAAGAGCAGGTGTGGCATCAGATGAAGCAGGTCTTCGATCCGGAAATCCCGGTGGACATCGTAAACCTCGGCCTCGTCTATGACTGCGCCCTTTCTGAAGTCGATGAAGGCACCGACGTGGATGTGAAAATGACTCTGACCGCACCCGGCTGCGGAATGGGGCCGGTCATCGCAGCCGATGCCCAGGCCCGCATCATGTCACTGAGCGAAGTGAACGAAGCCCGTGTCGAACTCGTTTGGGATCCGCCCTGGAATCAGGACATGATTTCCGAAGAAGGAAAAATGAAGTTGGGGATGATGTAATCTCCCTTTATTTCTTCAACGATTCCTCACTGATTAAAATCATGTCGAGCGCGTAGCGCGTCTGCTCGTCCGTGATTTTGGATAGAAGATTCCGGGCTGCCTTCGAGAGAGTTCGCAGGGTTTCCCGATCACGTGAATCGGAAGCCCCCCATTTCGCAAACCCTGCCAAAGTCCGGGCCGTTTTAAAATCTATTGAAACCGCTTCCTCATCACGGGGAGTGGTCCCAATGGGCAGATATCCTTCGCTTTCATCTGCCGTCTTTAAGTCCACCGAACCGACTTGTCCCTCACCTTCCTGAAAATCCACCTCGTAAAGAAAGGTCCGGGCCGCTTCCAGGACTCCTGTCCGGGGAAGTGCGGCTTCAGATTCACCACTTGAACCCAAAAGACGGGCCGAAGCGACACGATCAGAATTGAAATTCAAGGTCGCTTCCAGCGGGATCTTCTTCCCGTCCATTGGCCGGAGGCTCACAAGTAAAAGGGAGCGGTCAACATTCCACCGACAAGGACCAAGCTCGGAATAAACTCCCACTCCTCCCACCGTGACCTTTGGCTCTGAGATGATTTGGGCCGCATTGACCCAGGTTTCGATCTTGAAACGATCCCTCGATGGGAGTTCACCATCTCGATTGAGAGATTTCTCCACAAACGAGGGATCCACGGACTTAATGAAAAGAGGAAGCACTACCGATGAACCGATTCGTGAGTCTATCGCTTCCGAAGGATTCTCTTCCCCCTGATTTTCGATGACAGTCCCGGAAGGCCGTGCACTTCCACCGCGGTTGGCAGCGTCCCCCTTGCCGGGTGTGATCGGGTGACTGCTCCCGAGTTTCGACAGTCCGACAAATCCAGCGACCACTGCGGCGGCAACGCCAAGCACCACCATCATGGACTGTCGGCGTGACTTCTTCCGGTGCTCCAGCACCAAAACATCGGCATCGGGACGATGGCCGGCCTTGAGAATTTCAGCGCGACGATCATCCCCGAGCGAGAGAACCTCTCCGCGCAGAGTCTCTCTCAAAAGCCCCCCCAAAGAAGTAATGGCCGCACTTTCCCTGGCAAGGACCTTGTCCGAAGCGAGAGCAGAAGCCACCGCCGCGGAATCGGACTCGCTGAGTTCTCCAAGCGCAAATGCCGTTAAAGCGGGATCGTCGGGCGTGATTTTCATAACGTTAAGCAGTTTGGGGGGTGAGATTTTGGACGAGGTCATCCGGTAAAAATGTCCGTAGCCTTTTGAGGCCGGTGTGTAAGAGGAAGCCCACATTGCCCGAGCTAAGATTCGTGACTTCACTAATCTCTCCGTAGCTCAGGCCTTGTTCGAATTTCAAAAGAATGACCTCCCGCTGATTTTCAGAGAGACGGGCCAGAGCCTCGTGAACCTGGGAGACACGCTCCTGAAGGTCAGCTCGCTCCGAAGGAGTCCTCCGATTGGAGGGAACACGAGCCATTTGCCCGTCTTCAAGACCAACGATCCTTTTTTCTTTGCGAATCACATCGAGAGCACGATTCCGGCATACCGTAAAAAGCCACGCTTTCAAACCTCCGCTCACCTTGTCGATGTCCTGTTGATAAAGCCGTATGAAGGTATCCTGAACGACATCGCGGGCACGTTCGACATCATGTAAAAAGGTCGTGGCGTAGCCGATCAGAGGGGACTCATACTTGATGAGTGCCTTTTTCACGAAGTCGTCCCGCGTGGTGACCATATTCTTACTGCCTTTCGCCATTAAGGTGATTTGTAATGCAGGAACGTCTATCCCGCGACGTCTCTTAGATCGATTTAGTATTTAATCTCGCTTGGTTGTTCTCTCGGAATGGAAGCCAATCCAATAACACCCCTTACTTTTTGGAATACTGAAAACTTTATCAACAAATCTTAAAAATAAAGTTGACCATTCCATCCACAAAACCATAATATCTCCTCCGTTATGAAGGTTCTCTCTCTCACTTCAACGCTCCTTACGGCAATCTCTCTCTCGGCGCTGGGCCAACCTGCCTCAGCTCTCCTTTCCCGGATTTCTCTCAAGGAAAAGCAGCTCGTTGAAATTCAAAAAGAACTCGCCGATCTTCGCGGTCAATTGAATCAACCCCGCAGCGGTTCCTACATCGTCAAAACCGGCGACACCGTTCTCTCGATTGCCCGCCGCCACAATGTTTCGGCCAACGAAATCAAGAAGTGGAACAAGATTTCGGACCCTACCAAGCTGGGGATCGGGGCAAAACTCATCGTCTCCGGAACATCCAAAGCTTCGATTGCCGAAACGCCCAAGATTTCCGCTCCAACCGGGACAACACATAATTATGTCGTGAGAAAGGGGGACACATTTTATTCCATTGCCCGTCTTCATAAGCTCACCGTTACAAATCTTCGCGCTCTCAATCCCGACGTGAGCACCCATCTCATTTCTCCAGGACAAACTCTTCAAGTCACCGGGAAACATGATGTTGCGACAAAAAGCAGGACCGACAAGCCTATCACAATCGTCAAAGAGAGTAAAATCGCCGCGGTTCAACCAATTGCTGGCAAATCGGCACCCAAAAAGACTTCAACTGCAACCACCCTTGCAAACAAAACTACAGACCCGGCTCCCAAAAGGGAGACCGTGGCTGTGGTGAAGAAAAACGATAAAGTCGCCATCTCAACTCCCCCCGCCCCGCCGGTGATCGAAGAGAAGAAGCCGGCTCCTGCCTCTTCAGTCGCTTCAATCATTCTCACCGATGAGACGACCTTCGATGCATTTGCCAGTAAGCATGGCACCAGCACAGATCAGCTCAATGCTCTGAACGGCTGGAATTTGCCCAAAGCAACGGTCCTGGCCCGCGGATCCGAGATCTTCGTGCCTCAGTAAGATCATTCATAACACCCCCTTTTCTAAGGCAAGGCAGGGCGATACCCGGTGATTTTTTCGGAAGTCACCGGGTATCCATGTCTACTGGTATCGGGTCGAAGAAGCAAAAAGCCGGATAAAAGATCTCTCAATGTGAGTCACGACAACATCAGTCGTGCCCCTGGTTTCAAAAAGAGCAGATCACATGGGTTCTCTTTTTGTGCCTTTCCCTCGCGTCTGGGCCTTCTCCAGGATTAACGGTCGAAGTTAATGCACATCGCCTTGGGAACTTCGGCCCTTTTCCCGCTAAAGGTGAGCTTACCGGTTTTCCTGTCAATCCGGTGACTCGTCACTTCGTTTGAATTCTGCCCGGCTACCAGAAGCCAATCGCCCGAGGGAGAAAGATTGATATTACGTGGAATCCAGACAGCCGCCGGAGCCGTTTCGACATGCTTGAGACTGCCGTCACCTCCCACCGAGAAAACAGTCAGAGAATCGCGACCTTGATCCGTCAAATCGCGATTGGCGGTGTAAACGAATTTCCCGTCACTTGAGACTCGAATTTCCGAGCAGCTCATTTTCTCCATCTTCGCTCCTTCAGGAAAGACGCTCACCGTCTCCTTGGGGCTGAGCGTTCCGGAATCCTTGTGACGAGCCGAAGTAGTGACAGTGAGGCTCAGCTCATTGAGAACATAGGCATGCGATCCGTCCTTCCCAAATTTCATGTGCCGTGGCCCCGAACCGGGAATCGACTTGAATCCAAGGTTTCCATTCATCACTCCTTTTTCATCGAAGGAGTAGAACCTCACTTGATCGATTCCGAGGTCGGGCGCGTAGGCAAATTTATTATCCGGTCCGGCATAGATCGAGTGAGCGTGAGGCCCCTTTTGACGTTGCTCGTTCACGCTTGATCCCTTGTGTTGGATCAAGGAAGCTACTTTTCCGATCTTCCCTCCATCCAACGGAAAAGAGACCACCTTGCCACCTCCGTAGTCCGCCCCAAAAAGCACCTTCTCCTTCGCATCGATACTGACATGACAGAGTCCGCGGCCTTCATAGCTTTGCACCGAAACCTCGGTCAGCTTACCGTCATCAATTGAATAAGCAGCGACGGCACCAGTTCCCTCCGACCTATAGGTTGAGAAGATGAGATCCCCGTCCTGATTGACCTCCTGAAACCCCATTCCCTGTCCCTTCACCACGTGCTGCCGGTCGGTGAGGGCTCCCGTCTTCTCGTCCAACTGCAGAGTATAAATTCCATCCGCTCCGGTACCGACATAAACCGTGGTGGCTGCGGGGGCGATTCCGATCAGGGCAGAGGCGAAAAACAATATTTTCTTCATGAAGATCATTAGAGCAGAAGATGGATCTTTTGCCACTGAGAAAGACCCATTCCTTGCGCACTCCGTCATTCCGATTCATTCTTCGGACGAATGTCCGATGCAATCAAGAACGACCGCTATTTCGCGGAGGGGTTTCGCGAACTCGATGAAAGCCTCGCTGAAACCACCGGCATGCTCTCAGACGCGCTCCCGCTCGACAACGACCTCCGCTCGCTAATCCCCTGGCAGGAGGGGCGCACTTTCCCAAATTCCGTTCCGGAAGGCTCCGAACGCGAAGCAGCCCAACTTCTCTCGATCTGCTTCGAACTGCTCAATATCGTCGAAGACCGCGTTGCCTGGAAATTTCGAAGCGCCCGCCGGGCCACTCATGGAGCCACTGCCATCAAGGGTCTCTGGCCATCAGTCATCAACCGCCTTGTCGCGGAAGGTCTCAGCGAAGCAGAGGTCATTGCAACACTCAAAAAGGTTCAAGTGGAACCAGTTCTCACGGCTCATCCCACCGAGGCCAAACGCCCGTCCGTTCGCGCTCGTCACAAGGCCATTTATGAAGAGCTTCGCAGCTATGAATCGGCCAAAAAAGACCCCCATTACGGTCGCCGGGTCGCCGGGTCCCTCAGCGCCGAACTACAGACACTTTGGTATACCGGTGAAATTTTTGTGCAACGACCCGACATTCAGGAGGAACTTCGCAATGCCCTCCCCTATCTTGCCGAAACTTTCCCCGAAGTTGTCATGCGTCTTGATCGCTCGCTCGAACTGGCCTGGGAAGATGCCGGCTGGAATGTTGAAAATCTCCGTCGTGAAAAAGCATACCCCCAACTCCGTTTCTCAAGCTGGATCGGCGGTGACCGCGACGGCCACCCTTTTGTCACACCCGAAGTGACCAAAAACACCTTGGCCGAGCTTCACGAAAATGCCGTTGCGATGCATCAGCGACATTTAAAAAACGTTGCCGACAAACTCACGCTCGCTCCTCCCTTCACCAAAGTTCCGGCAAAGCTCCTTCAAGCGGTTGAAGCCAACGCCAAACTTCTCGGCGAAGCGGGAGCTAGAATCGCTTTCCGCTATCGCCTTGAACCCTGGCAGGCCTTCGTCCGGCTCCTTCATGAAAAGTTCGAACAGGGTGAATACACGAGGACGGAGGAATACCAGGCTGACCTGGAACTCACCTACCAAACGCTCATCGAAGCCAACGCCTCCCTCACGGCCCACGAGTGGATCTTTCCACTCATGCGTCTGGCCCGGATTTTCGGACTTCACCTCGCCTCTCTGGATGTCCGGAATAATTCGGAAGCACACGATGAGGCCGCCGCCGAACTCTTCACCAAAATAGGTATCCCGGATGGTGAAAACTTCGGCACCTGGAGCGAAGAAAAACGCCGGGAATTTTTGGTCAGCGAACTCTCAAACCCCCGTCCCTTCCTGTCGCGCTATGAAGAAGCCGGAGAAAAGGCCGACGGCATCCTCGCTTACTTTCGGCTCCTCGCGACCCACCTTCGCAAACGCGGACCCGACGGGCTGGGCCAGCTCATCATCAGCATGACGCGCTCTGTCTCGGACATTCTTCTCGTTCAGGTGCTCGCTCGTGAAGCCGGCCTCGCCAAGCGGCACTCCAATGGCAAATGGCGTTCCCTCCTTCCGGTGAGTCCGCTCTTCGAAACAGGCAATGATCTTGCGGCATCCCCTACCATTCTCGCCGAATATCTCGCCATTATGGGGACCCATCCATCCGGAATGCAACCCGCCATGGTTGGCTACTCGGATTCCAACAAAGACGCCGGGGTTTTCGCCTCTCAATGGGGCATCTTCAAAGGACAGGAAGCCATGACCGCGGCCTGTCGTAAAGAGGGCGTCATCCCCCAATTTTTTCACGGACGAGGCGGAACAATTGGACGCGGGGCAGGCCCCACCCGCTGGTTCCTTCGGGCTCTCCCCGAAGGTGCTCTGGCCGGTCCGGTCCGCATCACCGAACAAGGTGAAGTCTTACCGCGAAAGTATGGACACGAGGGGAACGCGCACTTTCACCTCGAACTCCTCACCGCCGGCGTCACCCGGGTTGTGGGCTTGCGAAATCACCGCTCCACCCCTGTTAATGAATGCCGCGAAAGTCTGGACGCCCTCTCACGCGAATCCGACAAAGCCTACCGCCGCCTTCTCGACGCCGATGGCTTTATCGATTTCTACCGCACCGCCACTCCCATCGACGCTCTTGAAACCGGAGTCTTCGGATCCCGCCCATCCCGTCGCACCGGTAAAAAAGCCTCGCTCAAAGATCTTCGCGCCATTCCCTGGGTCTTTTCATGGACCCAGGCCCGCTTCTACCTTCCCGGTTGGTATGGTGTCGGTTCCGGTCTCGAAGCCATCGGCAGCCAGGCCTATCAAAACATCAAAGACAACCTGCTCAACTTCGATTTCCTCCGCTACGTCTTCACCAATATCGAATCCTCCCTGGCCTCCGCCAATACCGGGACGATGAAACAATACGCAGCTCTTTGTCCCGATGAGAACCTGCGTGAACGACTTTTGGGACAAATCCTCGCAGAGTACGAGAAGACCCGCACTTTGGTTCACGACCTCTTCGGGCGGGGGTTCGATGCCCGGCGTCCCCGCATGGAGAAAACCCTCGCCGTTCGTGAAGTTCCCCTGAAGGTCCTTCATCAACAGCAGGTCTCGCTCCTCGAGAGTTGGCGGGAAGCAGGAAGTCCCATCGAAGCAGCTGACGGTCGCTTCGATCGCAATTTCCTGGCCCTTCAACTCACCATCAATGCCATCTCCTCCGGCCTCCGCGAGACCGGATAATCACCGGGCCCGATTCACCTTGAATAAGGAATAGGTCCCATCGGCATTGACCGTGCCAAGATAGCTCCCGTCCGGAGAGAACGAGATCTGAAGGCACCCGTGGTTTTGATCAACGGTCGAAAGAACACGAACCGCTGCTTCCTTTGGAATCGTTTCACCGATGATCAAACGAGATGATCCCTCCGTCCCCAGGGCCCCGGCCCAGAATTCACCCAGTGGATCCGTGGCGACCAACGCCAAATCGTCTTCCAGCTCGTCAATCTTCTTGAGACCCTTTTGGGCCATCACGCCCCGGATGAAATTCGGAAGTCCCTGTATTCTTGTCCTGACCTCCGGATCTTCGGACTTGATCTCCCTGAGCACAGGAACCACCTGCCTGCCATAGCCTGCCAGCTCCGCCAGCGCTTTCTCGCGAGCCTCAAAACTTTCATCGCCAAGCATTTTCACAAAGGCATGCACATCCTCGACCTTCATTTCCACCTTTCTCACAATTTTTGGGAGGATCCTTCCCCAAACATCTCTTTTGTTGATCGCCACAACCAGAGATCGCCCACCATCCAGGTAGGCCACTGAATTGGGACGCTCATCCTTGAGAAGGTAGAACGCTTGCTCCTCCCCATCCGAAACCGACCATAGTCGAACCGACTTGTCACGGGCCGTGGTCACAAGTTGCTGCCCATCCCGGGAAATCGCGAGACTCAACACATCATCGGTGTGCCCCTTGAATTCACGGATCTTTTTCCCGGATTCAATCGCCCAAAGTACAGCTTGTTTGTCATCCCCCCCGCTGAGCAAGCGGAGGCCATCAGGGAGAAAAGCCAAAGCGTTGACGCTGGCCTTGGTGGACATGGTCCTTACTACCACGAACTTCACGGTGTCCCGCACGGTGATCGTGCCACGGGAATCGGCGGTTGCGATAAACTTCCCGTCGCGGGAGAGCGCCATGGCATTCACCTCCTTTGCCTCCTGGAATTTTTGATTGAGAGAAGGATTGATTCTGTCGCGGAATTCCCAGGTCGATCCATCCGCAAGGTAGATCCGCGATCCTTCGGGAGCGACCGCGATGTGGTCATAGCTTAAGTATTTCTTTGAGAACCCCAGTTCAGGTTCCACCCGCTCACCCGTCTCAACGGCATGAAGATGCAGCACGTAATCTCCTCCTGAGATCAAGCTCTTCCCATCATTGGTGAAAGCAATTGGCGTGTGTGAATTACGGGGTGTTTTGATTTTCCGAATGATCGCACCATCTTCCGAATTCAGAAGATAGAGATGACCGTCGTCCGAGGTTGAGGCCACCATGGATCCATCCGGAGACCAGCAGACAACTTCCCCCTCTTCCTTCAACTTGGTTTTCCATCGCTCCTTGAGCGTTTCGGAATCAAAGACCCGGACATAATCATCTCCACTCACCATCGCAAAGCGTGCCTTGTCAGGCGAAAGGGCGAGGGTGAAAATATCTTCAAAAGTCGGCTTGTTCTTCAAGGTCTTGAGACATTCTCCCGTTTCCAGGCTCCATTGCCTCACCGTGGTGTCGTCGGAACCGGTGATCAACGTCTTGCCGTCATTCACGATAATGGCCGTGTAAATATCATCAGTGTGCCCCGCAAAGTTCCTGACCGAACGGCCCGTTTCAATCTCCCAAAGGGTCGCATTGTTCCTGCTGTCCGTTCCGATGAAGTGTTTCCCATCCGGGTGAACGCTAATCCGATAGGCAGTTCCGGACTGTTGATAAGTTTTCAGAACCTTTCCGGTTGCCACCTCAAATCGGTATATTTTCCCCGACTCGCTTGCGCCCAGAAACTCCTTCCCTTCCTTGATGAAGCGGATCCCCCACATGTCGCCACAGCCGGGAGCCGAGAATTTTCGAACCAGCTGTCCGGACTGAATCACCCAAAGACGAACGCATTGATCACGCGAGGAACTTAAGACGTGAACCCCGTCGGGGTGACAAACCACCTCCGATAACGAACCGGCATGCTGAAATGACGCCAGATTCCCTGTTTCCACTTCCTCAAGAAACCCGCCCGATACCGGGAGGATCGAGAAAAGTAAAAGGAACAAGCCCGGGAATGTTCTCATGCCTCCAAGGCTATTGGGATTAACGTTCGGAACCAGATTTCTTTCCCCTTTCCTCAAGGCGCCCGGAAGCTTGCCCTCTTTGCAATCTCACGGCACCCTCATCTCATGAAAAGGCTGTTAAGTTTCATTTCCCTGATTCCTCTCTTCGCTTGTGCCGGGACCCATCTACCCGCTGACGAGTATTTCCGCGTCGACACTGTCGCTGAAGGCTTTGTCGACGCCATGGAGATTGCCGTCACTCCAAAAGGAGACGTCTTCGTCATCGAACGCACCGGTGCGGTCAAAATCGTCAACCCTTCGACAAATGAAACGAAACTCATCCAAATCCTTCCCGTAGAACTCCGTAAAGGCGAATTTGCGCGGGAATGCGGGCTTCTGGGAATCGCCCTCGATCCCAACTTCGGCGGAAACCAATGGCTCTACCTCTATTACTCCGTCAAAGGAGAGCCTGTTCACCGTCTCTCACGATTCACTTTCGATGGTAAGAAGCTCCATGGCGAAGAGACTCTTCTGGAGGTTCCTCACGACCGCGAAAACGCAACCTGCCACGAAGGTGGCTCCCTCGCCTTTGGACCTGACGGCTGCCTCTTCCTATCGACCGGAGACAATACCTGCCCCTTTAAATCCAGTGGCTCGGCACCGATCGACGAAGGACCGGATCGCAAATGGTTCGACGCCCAAAGATCCGCCGCAAACACCAACGACCTCCGTGGAAAAATCCTCCGCATCAAACCCAATTCCAAGGGAGGCTACACCATCCCGAAAGGCAACCTCTTTCCAAAAGGCACAGCCAAAACCCGGCCCGAAATCTACGTGATGGGATGTCGAAACCCCTACCGAATTTCCGTCGACCAGAAAAACAACTATCTCTACTGGGGCAAAGTCGGACCCGATGCCGGGAATGACTCCGACCGGGGGCCCCGTGGCTACGATGAAATCAATCAAGCCCGCAAAGCCGGTAATTTCGGATGGCCTTACTTCAGCGGCGACAATCAACCTTATTCCGACTACGATTTTGTCACCGGGAAGGTTGGCCCAAAGTTCGACCCGGCCAAACCAATCAATCGCTCGCCCAACAACACCGGGCTCACCGAGCTGCCATCCGCCCAACCCGCTTTTTGGCACTACCCGCGCGCCTCGGCCTGTGCCGGTCCCGTTTTTTACGCCGACCAATTTCCAACCGGGGGAACCGGACTCCCCAAGGCTCTCGACGGCTGCCTCATCGCCTATGATTGGACCACCACCCGGATCAGCGCCATCAAACTCGATGCCAGGGGCAACATTGAATGGAACGAGCCATGGCTTGGAAAATACCGCTTTGTTCATCCCGGGGACATGGCCCTCGGACCAAAAGGAGAGCTTTTCATCCTCGAATACGGCTCGGCCTGGTATGACGGCAAGGATGGCAAACTCAAGCGCGTCACCTACTCCGAAACACCTCAAGCCATTCAAGTCTCCGCATCCGACCCGCGGATGAAGGGACTCCCCGCCGATCATCCCGGCACCAAGCTCATCACCGGCACCACCTGTCTGGCCTGCCACAGCACGACTCAAAAATCCATTGGCCCCACCTACCGCGACGTCGCCAAAAAATATGCCAGGGATCCCAAAGCGATCGAGACGCTTGCTGAAAAAATCATCAAGGGCGGCGTTGGTGTTTGGGGACAACAGCCCATGCCTCCCCACCCGCAGCATAATATCGAAGAAACCCAGCAGATGATTGAAGCCATTCTGAAAGTTCCCGCCAAGTGACCATCATCTACCAGGACGAGGATCTTGTTGTCGTCGACAAACCGAGCGGATTTCTTTCCGTTCCCGGACGAGGGCCTGAAAAGATCGACTCAGTCTCTCATCGAATCCGCACCACCATTTCGGGATGCATCGAGCAGCCCTCTGTCCATCGCCTCGATATGGACACCTCGGGCCTTCTCGTCCTTGCCCTGACCAAGGAAGCCCATCGCAACCTATCCCTCCAGTTTCAGGAACGTAAAACCGATAAGCGCTACTTCGCTCTCCTCGATGGGGAACTGTCCGGCGAAGAAGGAACCATCACCCTGCCCTTTCGACTCGATGTCGAAAACCGGCCCTACCAAATCTACGACGAAGTTCACGGCAAAATGGGAACCACCCACTGGGAAAAGATCGGAATCGAAAACGGGCTCACCCGTATCTTTTTTCATCCGGTCACCGGCCGCACCCACCAACTGCGAATCCACGCGGCCCACGAAAAAGGTCTCGGCATCCCCATCGTTGATGACCCCCTTTATGGAAACGGCTGCGATCCCGGAAAAATGAAACTCCACGCCGCCGAGCTCTCCTTCGATCATCCCGTCTCGAGGGAACGTCTCACCTTCAATTCTCCCACCCCGTTCTGAAACCCATGTCTTTCGCCCTCAACCCCCGCCTCGAAAAAGGAACCCACTTTATCGGAAAATCAGGCATCTGCCGGATTCTCCTCAAGAACAACGCCGCCTTCCCCTGGATCCTCATTGTTCCGGAGGTCGAAGAGGGAATTGAAGATCTCCATCAACTCCCTGCTGATAAATTTGCCGAAGTCGTATTCCTCATTCGTCAGGTCTCCGGCTTCATGAGTGATTACTTCAAACCGGAAAAACTCAACGTCGCCTGCATTGGCAATATCGTTCGTCAAATGCACATCCACCTCGTCGCAAGATCGGCCGCCGACCCGGCCTGGCCGGGCACTGTCTGGGCTTCCGATGCCAAGGCGGGCTACGAAGCTGAAAAAGTCATTGAAATCTGCGTGGCAGCCCGGCTCGCTCTCGGAATCTGAAGGTAAAGATTGCAGGTCGATCGAAGCAAACCGGTCAATGGACCAACTTCAGGAACTTTTTTTCGGCCTTGTTCGCGACCATGGCGAAGACCTGGTCACCAGCTGAGAGCACGTCGTCAGGACCAGGAACAATTGCCAGAAGCCCCTTCAAAAGACCGACCAGGACGCAGCCTTCCGGCCACACGAGTTCACCCACAGTCTTACCATTAGCCTTCGACCCCTTCGAAATATGCGTCTGAAGAACCATTCCGTCTCCCAGCTTCCTTACGACGTGAAACTTATCCGTGGTGACATAGCGGGAAATCTCCTTGCGTGATGCCTCCCTTGGACTCACCGCAGCCACCACCCCGAAGTGCCGACCGGAGGCACTGATCGCCTTGGCGTAGTCTGCCCGATGAATCAACGTCAGGCAGTTCTGGGCCCCCAGGCTGTGAGCCTGCAGACAGGTCATGACGTTGTCCTCGTCGCTACTGCTTGTTGCGACGAAAAAATCAGCTTCCCCCACTTGCTCTTCCTCAAGTTCTGCCAACGAGGTCGCGTCGGCACAAATCACGGTCGTATTTGAAAGGCGATCGGTGAGTTCCTGGGCCAGATCTTTATCCTTCTCAAAAATCCGAACCCGGCAGTTCCAGCTCTCCAACATTTGCGCCAGCGAAAAACCGTACTCTCCTCCTCCAAAAATAACGACCCGTGGCCCCTCTTTCACATTCACCTCCTTTTGAAGCCTCTCCACCAAAGTCCGCAGCTTCCGGGGTGCCCCAAAAACAGTCACAATGTCTCCACCCTCCAACACCGTATCGGCATTCGCAACCTCATGCTCACCATCCCGGCTCACCAACGCCACCCGCGTGTTCAGGGGAAATTTCAGCGATTTCAGAGAATGCCCGATCACATCACTTTTCACACTCACTCTCACTTGCTGCAGCTCTATGCGTCCCCGCGCAATCTCCTCCACCACAAGGGAATCCGGGTTGCGGATGAACTTCGCCAACTCGATCGCCGCCAGCCTCTCCGAGCTGAAAATATGATCGATCCCAAAATGCCCGCGAAAATCAAACAACCATTCCTCTCGTTGCAAGCCCGGATGCACCCGGCTAATCACCCACTCCACCCCCATTGATTTGACCATCGAAGCGCACATTAGATTGACCGAATTATCACTTGTGAGCGACAGAAACAGCTCGCACTCTCCGATGTTGGCCTCCGCGAGGGTATTCACACTCGAGCCATCGCCAACCACGACCTTCCCCTCAATCTCGTTCTGAAGTTCTGCCGCGGCCTTCGCATCACTTTCGATCACGGAAACCGAATGTTCCTGTCGCGAAAGCTCGATCGCAAGATGTCGGCCAATCTCTCCGGCCCCAACAATGATAATATTCATGAGTCAGTTATTCAGAACGAAATCCCTCATACGCTGAAATGATTCTTCCCACGACAGGATGACGCACCACATCGCTGGTGTCGAAGTGATTAAACGCAACCCCTTCAACTCCTTGAAGAGCCTTCTCCGCTTCGAGAAGCCCTGAAATCCCCTGCTCTTTCAGATCAATCTGGGATGAATCTCCCGTAATCACACATCGTGAGCCCTCTCCCAATCTCGTCAACGCCATAAACATCTGTTCGCGCGTCGTATTCTGGGCCTCATCCAAAATTACAAAAGCCCGGGAGAGCGTCCGTCCACGCATGTAAGCGAGTGGGGCAATTTCGATCGTGCCATCTTCCAGCCGTTTTGCGCCCTCATCAAACCCCAGCATATCATCGATGGCATCATAAAGCGGCCTGAGATAAGGAGCGACCTTGTCCCGCATATCTCCTGGCAAAAAACCCAGGGCTTCTCCCGCCTCCACCGCAGGACGGGTCAAAATCACTCTGCTGATCTCCTTTTTCCGAAGAAGATCCAAAGCCATAGCCACCGCCAGATACGTCTTTCCAGTTCCCGCCGGTCCCAATCCAAAAACCACATCATTTTCCGCCATTGCCGTCAGATATTCCAACTGGTGGGGAGTCCGTGCCACCACCGACTTACGGCCTCTGGCACCCACCAACTGAATCTTCGACAAGGCCGATACCCCTGACCCGCCTTGGTTTGCCAGATCAACGGACGTCCGAAAATCCCGGGTTGTCAGCTCCCCGCCATTCCGGCGAGCCTCTTCCAGATCGGAAAACACATCCTGAACCAGTCCACACCCTTCCTCGGAACCACGGGCCACCAACCATCCGTCGCGGGTCACAATCCGAACCTGTGCTGATTCCTCAAGGTATCGCAACTCCTTCTCATCATGACCAAAGAGAGATTGCAAAAACCGGGCACTCTCGTATTCGAGCTTGATCTGGTGTTCATCCGCCACGCGCGAGGAAGTAACGCGGGGATGGTGCCATGGCGAGGGGAAATATCACCGGGGTATCAGACGATCAAATTCACGGCAAGGCAGGTCAGCGCAATCGCGAAGAGAACATCGAGTGTCCGGCCCGCCTTTTGATAGGCTTGCCTCACCCGTTTCCTTTGCAGGAGCCATACCCAGAGACACCAAAAAACAAGTCCTTCACCCACGATCAAAAGCCACAAGGCCAGGGGCCACCACTCCGGATGTTCTCCAGACAAAAAAGGAGCCACTACACTTGCGAAGAAAACCAGCACCTTGGGGTTCAAGAGATTACAAAAAAGCCCCCGTAAGTAGGGACTCCGTTTGGAGGGGGCCACCTCGCCGTCTCCGTTTGTCTTGGTCAAAAGGCCAAAGGCCAGCCAAAGAAGATAAGCCGCCGCGATCCAATACAAAATCGTTGCCAGGGGGCCTCCTTTCGCAACCAAAACCGCCATCCCTCCAATCGCAAAAGTGGCATGAAACGCCAGCCCCGTCACAATTCCAGTCACCATGAGCCAGCCCGCCTTCAATCCCTCGGCCAGCGAAGTCCGCGTGAGCAACAACATGTCAGGCCCCGGACTAAATTGACCGATCACCATCACCAGGGAAAAGGCAAGGAGCTCGCCCGTCATTGGTCGAAGTAATGCCCCATGACCTCCATCACGCCTACGCTTCCGGGACTATCGGCGACTTTTCCTCCACGATTTTGGACGTAGTCACGAACTTCGCCAACCGCATTCGAGGGACATCCACAGGCATCACAGATCTCGGGCTTCAACATGCTGAGATCATTGAAATTATCTCCAACCGCAAGAATTCGATCCGGACCAATTCCCCATCGGTCGGCGGCCTCGACCAACCCACTTCCTTTGTTGTAATCCATGTGGCTGAATCGCAGGTAAATCGAATTACGCTCAAAGGTGAGGTTGGAATGCTTCGACAAATCTTCGATAAATCCCTGAATCTCGTCCATCTCCCGATCGGAGGTCGCTACAATTGCGGCGGCATCTTCTACTTCTGAAACCCAACTGGCAGAGGTATGGGCCTCCACAAATTTTCGAACTTTGCCCAAAGCTCTTTTGCACTTCCGGAAAAGCTTGTGATGATCCCGCTCGCACTTTTGGTTCCACTCATCATGAGGGACCCATCGCCCGAACTGGCCGGGAAAATAAATCTCTCTTTCCCGGGCGATCACAAAGTCCGGCAGAAAAGGAAAATCCGACTCGTTGAACCCTTCCACCAACTGGTAGAGCGAACGTCCTGTCGCAATTCCCCACGCCGCCCCATAGGTCGACCGAACCCATTGCAAGCAGTCGAAGAAACGCGGATCGAGTGCCGTGGATCCATCCTTCAAGACAAGAGTGTCGTCAAAGTCAAATCCCAGGACAGCTTTCCAAATTGGGGGTTCCGGTAAAATCCTGAGCACGACAAAGAGAAACTACGAATTCACACCGATCTCAACCCCAATTACTCCTCAACCGGGATGGCCCTTGGAATCTC
>CALFSW010000056.1 GCA_937916505.1 uncultured Verrucomicrobiales bacterium
CAACCGCCTACCGAAAGAAATCTCCCAAAGCCGCTTAAGTTCGTGCCATTCATGCTAAGCTTATTATTTTCTCACGCGACGACATGATCCACTTCGCGCGCGCTCTGCTGGAAACAGGCTTGTAAGTAGTTGTGCCAAAGTCAAAACGATCCCAACAAACTGAACGCGTTAATTCCTCCCCGCCCTGCTGGCCTTGGAGAATCCCCAGTTGACAGGACATCTCCGAATGCTCTCATGCAGCCAAATTCCGCCACCGGTATTCCTGATAGACACATGCAAAACCAAGCACGCTTGGCTCCCCAACCAATCAATCAAACAGACTGGCAACATGGGTGACCGGCGTGAACCGTAAACAAATGCGCCCCCTTCTCCCCCCGGCCCGGCCCAACCACGCCGTCCGGCCCCTCCCGCCAAAAGCAATTTCCTAGCACTCGTGCGGGTGTCCGCCGTAAGCTGCCCGGGTAAGCATCATGAGCCCACCCAAAAAAAACAAGCCTACCTCGCAAGCTGCCAAGACACGGAAGCGACGTCTCCGCAAGTGGCTCTGCATCTCATTGCTGGGCCTCGTCATCATCTTCGCTCCGGCCCTGCTCTTGCTTCCCCAGATCGCTACCAAAGTCATCGCTCAACTCACCGGTGACATCGATCTCGAAACCTTCGAAATTGAAGTCTCCGATGTTTCCTGGCGCAGCGCCACCCTTGTAAATCTCACCGCTTCCGACCCCGGTTGGCGTGCCACTGCTCCCCGCCTCACCATCGAATACCACCCATGGGACCTTCTCAGTGGCCAGCTCAATTCCCTCACCCTTCACAATCTCAATATCGAACTCATTGATCAGAACACCACTGTCGAAGACGAACCCGGGACAGACGATCCCGGGACAGACGATCCCACCAGCCCAACCAATCACTGGATCAGTCAACTCCCTGCTCAACTCGCAGCATGCCCTCGAGTTTTTGCTCCTGAAGCCAACTTAACTTATAGCGGAGCGAAAATTTCCTTCCATAAATTCTTCGACCTCGATCTCCGCCAACTCAACAACCTTGAGGCCACCGCCGAACTCACTTTCAAAAAACGCCATCTCAAAGTCGCCCTCACGACTACCGAAATCACATCCACTCTCACTCTCGACCTCACTGATTCAGATCCCATGGCCCTGCCTCGTATTGCCGAAGCCTACCTCTCAGCTCCCGAACCCTACCTTCCGGAAGAACTCAGTTTCCAATCCCTCAACGGCCAAGCGACCCTCACTTTCTCCCACGAACTGGAATCCACGAACCTATCCGGTTCCCTCGGAAATCTCCGCTACCGGGGTCTCGCTTTTCCTGTTTCCGTGCATTCAGAGGAGACCACTTTCCTGGGTAGTCTTTCAGAGAAACACAACAGCCTCTCTTTTCGAGGAGATTTCAAAAACGCCCAACTCGAAATCGCAGAAATCCCACAAGGCATCTTCCTGCACACTGGAGAAAAAAACCAACAACCCGACTGGACCACTCACCTCTCCTGGAGTGAAGAAGAGCCGTTCCACTTCTCCGGCACTCTCAACAAACTCAATCTAAAATCCCCCCAACACACTCTCGCCCTTCCCCAATCCGAATTCTCCAACGAACGCCACCCCTTCCACATCAAAGGTGACCTCGTCCTCGATGACCTCCCTCTCCCCTTCGACTACACCCTCCTCGAAACACCAGCGACCCAACCCAACAACCGAATTCACCTCGGCCCAACCACGATCAAAAAACCCATTCCCCTCCTCGCCCTCCTCGCCCTCCTCGCCCCGCAAGTCCACGACCTCAATCCCCTCGGCACTCTCAACGCCAACCTCAACCTCCTCCTCGGTGCCGATAAATCTGTCTCCGGCACCATCGCTGCCTCCCTGACCAACTGCTCCGCCATCGCCGCTGATGGCTTCGCCCGGCTCTCGGGTCTCTCTGGAAAACTCCACTATACCATCCCCAAAAATCCCGAGAATTCCCCTCAATATACCTTCACCGGAACCCTCGGCTCGCTCCAACTCGACACCACTCCGGCTCTCGACTTCCCCCTCGCCCATCTCAGCGAAGGTGGCGGGAAAGAGCCCATCCTCCTCGATCTCAAAGGCTCTCTTTCTGATCAACATCACCTCACCGGAAAAATCAGCCAACTCAACCTCGCCCATTTCCCCAAAGACGCCCCAAATTTCCAACTCGAAAACACCACTCTCGACATCGCGCTTCTCGGCTCCGAATTCAAAGCCACCGCTCTCCTCCATCTCGACCAAACCCCCCTCTCTTTTTCATACTCCCATCAAAAAGAAGAACTCCCCGACAACGACTGGCGACTCACCGGAAAAATTTCTCTCCCCCCCACCGAACTCCCCCACCCCCTCACCTCCCTCGCGACTTTCAATGACCTCTTCGAAGACCTCACCTTCACCGGCACCATTTCCTCTCAAATCGACTTCATCACTGGAGCCAAAACGGAAACATCAAGCAAAGCCCAATTCAATCTCAAAGACCTCACCGGCTCCTACGATTCCGATTTCATCAACTTCAGCCAACTCAACGGCCAAGGTTCATTCACTCTGCCCGCCGGGCCGGCGGTGCCCACCACTTGGGATTTTAAAGGCTCCCTCGGGGAACTCAAAATCGACACCACCTCCTCCCTCGACTTCCCCCTCGCCCATCTCAGCGAAGGTGGCGAGCAACCCATCGAACTCTCTCTCAGCGGCGCTCTCACCGGGACCACCACCGAGACAAAGGGCTCCCTCTCCGCCCTCACCCTCACCGGAGAACACAAAGGCGAAGAGGTCTCCTTCGCCAAGACCTCCCTCAACTTCACCCTCATCAACGAGGTCTTCACGAGCAAGGGCCACACCCATTTCTCCGAAAACAAAATCCCCTTCACCTACCAGCACACCCGCCAAGAACTCAAAAACGAGCAATGGCTCATCAATGGCCACCTCAACATCCCCACCGTCACCCTCAAACACCCCATCACCAATGGCGGAGCCTTTTCCGAAACCGCCGCCGGACTCAGCCTCACCGGCACCACCTCTGTCACCTCAAAATTTCAGATCGGCTCCGACAAGGACTTCACCGGAAACCTCGATCTCACCCTCAAAAACGGCACTCTCATCCTCCCCGATGAGGGCCCCACCCTGAGCGGACTCACCTTTCGATATCAAACCCCCAGCCTCGACACCTACCATACCACCCGGCTCGAAAAAATCTCCATCAACAAAATATCATACGGCGATCTCGCATTCACCGGCTCCTCTGGAAAATACCAGCTCAAACCCAATGGCGATCTCACCGTCCGGGATCTTCGCACCTCCTTCCTCGGTGGCTCGCTCACCCTCGACCCCTTCACCTACCCGGATGACGATCTCATCGATTACTCACTCAAAATCCGCTTCAAAAACACCAATCTCAAATCCCTCACCGACCTCTTCCCCGCTTTCGACGGTTCCCTCAGCGGACGCATCGACGGAGTCCTCCCGATCTCACGTCAAAAAGGAAGCTACCTTCCGGGCCGGGGCGAGATCCACCTCTCTCCCCGCTCCGCCGCTCTCCTTCGCTACAATTCCGATCAACTTTTTACCGGAGGACTCGACCCCAAAGGGGCGGAATTTAAGCGCATGAAACTCGCCGAAGATTCCCTCAAAAAACTCAATATCCGAATCCTCAGCGGACGCCTTTTTGATCCCGGGGACGAAGATAAAATCGCCGTCATCCGCATCCAAGGCCAATCCGCCACCATTAAAGAAGCCCCACCCATCCACCTCAACCTCAACCTCTTCGAACCCGAAAGAGAGTTGAAAGCCCTCGTCGATTACTTCTTCAAAAATCGCGAAAAACTCGATTTTGGACTGTGAAGCCATCCGCTCCACACTAATTTTGAGCTTTTCCGCCACCACCCCTTCATGCTTTAAATGAAGAAAGGTCACCAATTCGACGGTCTCATCCCCGAACGCTTTCGTGACCCTGGAGAAAAAACTCCCATCCTGAATCACGCATCCTGTCACATCGCCACTCCTCCCATGAGATCTCTCCTACCGCTCCTCGCCCTCCTGGCCTTCATCTTCCCCTCCTGTATCAGCGTCAAAACAGAACATGAAATCAAGCCCATCGAAATCAATGTCAACGTCCGCGTGAGAGTCGAAAAAGAACTCGATAACTTCTTCGCTGACCTCGACAACGAAGCGGCCAACCTTTCCAACTAAAAACCCCCACCTCAAACCCATGAACCGATCTTTCCACACCCTCCTCGCCATTTTCATTCTCCTCGCCGGGGCCCCTTTCGCCGCCGCTGATGATGCCAAAGACATCCAGGCACGCATGTCCAAGCGGCTTTCCTCCCTCGTCGCCCTCAAAAAAAGCGGAGCCCTCGGCGAAGACAACAAAGGACTCCTCTCTGTTCGCTCTGCCGTCTCCAAAAAAAATAACACCCTGATCATCGCCGAAAATACCGACCGGAAAACGATCTACGGTATGATCGCAAAAAAAACCGGCTCCAGCGCCATCACCGTCGCCAAAGCCCGTGCCAAAACAATCCACGCCACCGCGCCTAAAGGAACCTGGATCCAAGGCGCCGATGGCAAATGGTTTAAGCAAAAATGAGCCACTGGTGCACGAGTTAAACTTTGCTCTCTCCCCCACTTTAAAATCGGGATACCTCACTCGCGCCGCTCACTCATCAACGAAGTCGGTAGCGCGGATCAAGCTTCGCCAGGCATCTTGACAGCATTGGATGGCATTTGCCCTATGACAAACCACAAGGGGCTATTCGAGGTCGGCGTTGTCCTTCAGGGGAACCCGATCGAGAACAATCGAGTAAACGTCGATCCCCCGTCCTCCGACCAAGCTTGGCGCGGTGAGAGTCAGCTGACCCCGCCCCGTTTCCAGACTCAGAACGCCAAGGTCAAAGGCCTTGAAGTCTTTCACAAAGTAGTGCGACTTGGTCACGCGCTCTTTCGACTTATCCCAGAGGGGCTCATCAAAGGCCTCGGTGACGGTCGCTTCGATCGTGGAGTCGCCCCATGCCAGGCGAATTCTCGCGCCGACGTTTGGCGAGGGACAGGTGTAAAAGACGGTCGCACGATACTCCCCGGCCCTGCCGACTTTAATGTCCCAGGTGATGGCGTCGTCCTCGTGCGTCCAGTTCGTGAAGAAGGAATTGTTCGGTGCCTTTGAGCTCCGCTGAATCGTGCCGTGAGGGACTCCGTCACGGGCGGGCAGCGTCGTCGAATCCGCATAGCCGACGGTAAACGGTCGAGCGGCATTGGCGGCGAAGTATTTGTCGGCATCGAGGCGATGGGCAGCCAAGGCTTTGCGAAGATCAGCGGAGAGGTCGGGATATTTTCCGGCAACATTGTGATGCTGTCCCCGGTCGTTCTGGATGTCGAAGAGGGCGCCATTTTCATCCATGCGGAATTTCGCGGTGCGAACAGTCGTGCGCTTTTTTCCCCAAACACTGAAGAGCCGGCGGTCAGGCCATTCGGCATTGGTGACTCCCTTCAGGAGATTTGCAAAACTGCGGCCCTCAATCGGCTTCGCAGTTTTCGCGGGCACCTGGGAAAGTTCGGTCAGAGTCGGCAGCATATCGATCGCACCGGCAACTTCGGTGATCGTTCGACCGGCGGGGATTTGGCCGGGCCAACGAATCAGAAAGGGAGAACGCAGTCCCCCTTCATCGGTGCTTCCCTTTTTGCCTTTCATCCCGCCATTCCAGCGGAAGCTGTTGGGTCCGTTGTCGGAAAAGTAGACCACGATGGTTTCTTCGCGTAGGTCCAGGGCGTCCAGTTTTTTCAGAATACGACCGACGTTCCAATCAATGTTCTCACACATTGCAAGGGCGGCGCGGGTTGCCGGAAGATCTTCCTTTTTGGGATCACGATTTCGCAGCGCCGGATCGAGACCGTCAAACTTCTTGTAGAAATTGTCATCGACGTAAAAAGGAGAGTGCGGCGTGTTGAAGGGAACATAGCAGAGGAAGGGCTTTTCGTGGTGTTCCTCGATGAAGCGGAGGGCATGATCGGTGAGATCGTCCGTGAGATATCCCTTACCCTTCACTTGCTTCCTATTATGATCCAAGGGCGGACTGAAATAGTGCCCCCAATGGCCCGAGGTGAAGCCATAAAACTCATCAAACCCGCGGTCGAGTGGATGATAGGGCGCTTGGGTCCCATTGTGCCATTTGCCGAAAGCCCCGGTGGCATAACCGCTGGTCTGAAAGAGGTCGGACAGAGTGGTTTCATCCGGATTGAGTCGACCGGCTCCCTCGCTCACGCCACTCACTCCCGTGCGGAAATGGTAACGTCCCGTCAGAAACTCGGCCCGGGTGGGAGCACAAACCGCGCACACGTAGAAATTCGCCAGCCTTGCTCCATCTTTCGCCAGCGAATCGATATTCGGGGTCGCCAGATTCGTGTTTCCGTGAACGCCCAAATCACCCCATCCTTGGTCATCGGCCAAAAAGATGACCAAATTTGGACGGCGCTTTTCAGCAGAAAAGGATATGGCCGGGACCAGGATGAGCAGCCCCGCAAAGAGACCGGATGAAAAGAGGCATCGCTTCATGGGAAAGCCTCTCATTTAGACAGGCAGGGCTCAAGCAGAGACCTCTGATGACAGACTACCGAACCATTCGTTATGCATTCTGGAATTCATCGATTTTTCACACTCGGTTCATACTGAATTCACCTAAAGACGCAAAAAGTGGATTATGTCTGGCCACTGTCTTTTGCTCTCGTCACCACATCCGCCATCCGACCGCCACCAGCAGCTATTTTTCACACCTCCCCAAATCCACAAAAACCATGTTCGACCCACGCAAAACCCAATCCCTTCTTTCCTGCTTCTTCATGTTGCTCGTCGGAAGCCAAGCCCATTCCGCGCAATCCGGCTTATTCACGTATGAAGTTGTCGATGGGAAGGTTCACATCACAGCCTATCCAGCGGAGGAGACCGGACATCTCGATATCCCGGCACAACTCGACGGGATACCGGTCACTGCGATTACGGGAACTGGCGGCAAGGGAGCCTTCGAAGGGAGTCGATTGGATTCGGTGACAATACCTGAAGGGGTCGAGACCATTGGAGATTCTTCTTTTTACCGTAGCAGCGTCATTACGGTGACCTTTCCAGGCACGTTGAGAAGCATTGGGGAGCAGGCTTTCGCAGTGGGGTCGGTCGGTTTTAGGAACGTGCCACTTTTGCTCCCGGACGGGCTGGAGGAGATTGGAGCAAGAGCGTTCTTCGCTTGTGATTTCACCGAGATTGTGATTCCTGACTCGGTTACCGCGATTGGCGCGGAAGCGTTTGCGAACTGTATCCAAATGGTGTTTGCGGAGATTGGCAGCGGAGTTGCCGTGCTTTCCGATGGAGCGTTTGCAAAGTGCACGGTGTTGGAGCGAGTGCAATTGGTGGAGGGACTGATGGAAATCGGCGAGGACTGCTTCATGAATACACAAATTGCCGAAGTGACCTTTCCCGCGACGCTGACAACGATTGGAAGCAACGCTTTTGGGTTTGAGTTTTCATTCTCCCTAAACGGCGGGACCCTTTTGAGGGCGATCTTCAATGGGGACGCGCCGGCGGTGATGGGAGAAAACGTTTTCGCCGATCAGGCCAGTGAGTTTGTGGTCAATTATCTGGTGAGCTCGAGTGGATTCACCCAGCCAATGTGGCGGGGGAACCGGAGTCATGAGGTGGCTGTTTTGCCGTCGGACACTCTCGAGCAGGAAGGTGATTTTACCTATCGCGTCATTGATGACGAAGTGGAGATTGTCGGATTCCCCAAGAATTTCGCAGGGCATGTGGAGATTCCGGCGATGATCGCCGGGAAGCCGGTGACCGGGATCACGGGAGCCTACCGGGGAAACGATTTCGAAGCCGCTTTTGAATTTGCCGCTTTGACTTCGGTGACGATTCCCGAGGGTGTCGAGGTCGTCGGATCGAATAATTTTGGCCTCTGTTTTGGACTCAAAGAGGTGTCGTTTCCCGACAGCCTGAAGATCATCGGTCCCGCAGCCTTCTATCGGACGATGATTGATAAGCTGGAACTTGGTTCAGGGTTGGAGGTAATCGGTGAGTTTGCGTTTCCAAACCTCGAGGCGACCGGGTTGGCTCTTCCAGATAGCTTAAAGAAAGTAGGGACGAGGGCTTTCGAACGTCACAAGGCTCGGTCTCTCATTGTCGGCCCCAGCCTTGAAAGCGTTGGGGATTTATTTGCGGGTAATCTTGAGGCCATCTTATTCAAAGGGAACGCGCCGACAGAGGCATCGGTATTGTTCCGCTTATCCCGATTGTCACCCGATGAAGGACTGACGATTTACTACCTGGCAGGCGCCCAGGGATTCACCTCTCCGACCTGGGATGCGAAGGGGGACGGGAGTTTGGTTGTCAATACGGTTGAGATTGGTGTGTTGAAACCGGTTAAGGAATGGCTGATCACCAAAGGATTCGAGCCCGATCAGGATATGAATCAGACGCTGGCAGGGAGCCAGGTTCCAATCTTGACGGCTTATGCGCTAAAGTTGAACTCGCATGAGGGAAGTGTGGCGACGATGCCACTGGCTGAAGTTACCGGTGATCATTTGGAAATGACATTCTTTGGTGGGCGGAGTGACGTGAGCTATAAAGTGGAGGCGAGTGATGACTTGGCGGTGTGGAACGAAGATGGAGTGACCGTTTCTGCGACGGACCCACAGGGAATGCGGACAGCGCGAGTGCCTGGGGGAAGTAGTCGTAAGTTTATGAGGCTGGTGTTCTCGCTTTCGGAATGAGGAATTAGCGGATGGACTCTGGGTTTAGACCGCACCCAGTTCAATCGAGCGTGCCTGGGCCTGTTCCCTTAGCTGGAGGCCGATGGGCAGGAAGCGGGCACACGAGCGAGTCTCTACAAGGCGACCGACGATGCGCGAATCGCTCCGCCCAAGCTGAACCTCTCCGCATTCTCACCTACGACGTCCTCTACGGCTTCAACCATGGCAAGGCCCCGGAGATCGGCGCAAAGTGGATTGCCGAACAGAAACCCGACATCGTCGCGTTGCAGGAACTGAACGGATTCAAGCAGGGAGCTCTCGAGAAAATCGCCAAAAAATGGAATCATGACCACGCCATCATGCTTAAGGAAAAGGGCTTCCCGGCGGGGCTAACGGCCGATTCTGAGATCACCGTCATCGAGAAACGCCTCGAGGGAATGTGGCACGGTTATCTGCACTGCAAAATCAAGGGGGCGCACATCTTTGTCGTGCACCTCTCCCCTTTCCGGCACGCCTTCCGAATGAAGGAGGCCAGCCTGGTCTGCGCGAAGGCCAAACCGCTCCTCGAAGCGGCCAAACTCGATGAGACGAGTTTTCTCAGGATGGAGTTCCAGGTTTAAGGCGGCGATTCGCTCGCGCAGTTCCGCCAGACATCTCCGCGCTTCGGCTTCACTCTGGAAGCCGAGCACGAAATCATCGGCATAGCGCACGATAATCACGTCGCCCTTGGCCTGGGTTTCCCTCCATTTCTCGATCCTAAGATCGAGGACGTAGTGCAGGTAGATATTGCATAAGAGCGGGGATAAACTCCCGCCTTGTGGCGTGCCTTCCTGCGAGCGCTGGTACGCCCCGTCTTCCATCACTCCGACTTTGATTCATAGACCGTTCCGAGGACTTCGGTGGTGGCCCGTTGCACGATCTTGTCTTCAATGACGGGGATCGCAATGGGTCGCCGGGAGCCATCGGCTTTCGGGATGTAATGTCTCTTCGCGGGGCGGGGATGGTAGCTTCCGCGGTGCAGTCTCTCTGAGAGATCCTGCAGCCTGGCTTCCAGCCCAACTCCGTAGTCATGCCAGCTTTGTTCGTCGATGCCCGCAGCGGCCTTACGGTTTATCCCGTGGTAGGCTTCGCGGAGTCGGTCCACATCGCAGACATGGTGCCAGAGGTTGGTCAGTCTTTGCTTCCGGTTCTTGCGAACCGCTTGTCGTATCCTATCCAACTCGGGTGACAGTCTTCCCCGGCTCTGGGTCCGGCGACTGGTGGGTTGGACAGGATTGCCTTTGGTCACCCCCCTTTTCTCCACTGGATCCTCTGTCTGACGTTGCAGCCAGATTTCGTTCTCCAGCTTCTCCGATACTACGGGGCTGTCCGACTTCTCATCTTCGTTCATCATCTTCTTACTCTCTGGGGATTCGAGATGCGGACCCGGGCTGCCATTGCCCGGGTCAAACATGAGATTTGATTCGCTGCCGCTCACCCCTCGCGGGGCCACCCTCCGGGTGCTCTATGTCCGCTGCGCTCCCATTCCCGTTTTCCGTGTGAGAAGCGTCCCAGCATGCCATGGTTCTCCGACCGCGCGGGAGCCGACAACATCTCGCCAGGGCGATGCTGTCGGTGTGGCCTTCCGCTCGCCATTAGGGCGTCTCGGCCTCCCGAAGGAATTTTCGCGGCTCAATCACCCGGCCTGCTGGTTCCCCTGTCAACGCTTCAAGTGCGCCCTCACGGACGCACTCTCATGACTCGGGGTCAGCGTGAGTGACTAATTCTTCACTGTGGGACTCTTTCATTCCTTACTTCTCACCGGCTTTTAACGGCGCTATCAATGGCTCCCTGATCATCTTCTGGTCGCAGCGAGAATAAGAAGCGGCTGAAAATCAAACTCACGACAATCCTCGCTAATGATAAGGGCTAGCTTGATCGACCTGAACAACCACTGCCAAACCAATACTCGGCATGGCAGAATGGGACAGGTAATCTCTGAATCAAGCTCCCAACCCCAAAGGCCAATTCCAAATGAACTCTGCCAAAATATGGAGGATGACCTCTTTCAGAAACTAAAGGAAAAGGTGCAAGAACGGACATGGTTGAGTAGAAGCGCGAAGCCATTCTCAAACGAGAATTCGGACCCCAGCGAACCACGGTGCTTCGATCGCCGCGACACCTCTTCACCATCCCCATGAGCAAGACCATAGGTATTAATTGAACCGGAACCATCGCCGAGGCGGTAGTGACCGGCCTTTGTAACAAAGCCGAACCTCCAGCGAGAATCGTGCTTTCGCCGCGCAATCAAAATCGAGCCAAGCAGTTGGCTGAACACATTCAGAATGTGGAAGTGGCCGAAGACAACCAGGCCGTTCTCCGCGAAAGTGGCATCATCTTCATTGCCGTCCCTCCGCAGATCGTGGAGCACGTTTCGACACCTCTGACATTCTCGGAGGATCATCAAATCCTCAGCTTTGTTTCAGGACACTCCATCGAAAAGCTTCAATCTCTGGTGACACCAGCAAAACGAATTGCCCGCATGATCCCCCTCCCCTCCATAGCTCGGCATGAAGGCCCCATCATCCTTTCACCTCCGTCTCCGGGAATCGCAGCCTTATTTCAAGAGACGGGGTCCCTCGTTGAAGTCGAACAGGAAACGGAACTCGAAACCCTCTGCGCTGTCACCGCATTGATGGCACCCTACTTTGGTCTTTTGGAGCGATGCGTCGATTGGCTGGGTATCAATGGTGTCAAGAAATCCAATGCCATGGACTTCACAGGGGCCTTGTTCCATGGACTGGGGCAAACCCCTGACGCTTCACCAGGCAAAGATTTTGCGCAACTTTCAATCGAACATGCGACCCCCATGGGTTTCAACGAACATGCCTACCGGGAGTTGAAAAAAATCGGCTGGTATGACGACATCTCAAAAACCCTCGATCTCATCAGTAATCGCCTCGCAGGGAAGGCCGCTTTTAAAGATGGGCTCGAACGACCAGACTACACTAAATCAAGTTAGATCCACCAATAGCTGCTCCGCGATGTCGCGAGAGGACAGGGCGGGTTCGCCTTCGATAGTTTTAATATTCATCGTGTTGCTGGGTTGGTTCCGCAGTCAGACATGACCGACATCATATCAGGCTGGTGGACTGCGAGCGCTTCGATCGCCTGGGGGACCCGGTGTCAGCACCACGCCCGGTGCCCGTGGTGCGACTCGATGAGTTGGAAGTTGAGATTGCCCGGGGCGATGCGGTGGCGGTATTTCTTGAGGGATTGATGGACCGGCTTACCTGATTAAAAGCATGGGAGACGAAGATTCTCGTGGAGGCGGACTGGAGTGATGCGGAGCGCTATACGATCCTGTGGGACGGGCAGGAAGACGCGATGATCGGTTCTGGGTTGCCGTGTGGCGGTGAATCTGGGACAACACAGTTCGTATGAAAGTGAAATTAATAACGCGAATACTCGTCATTTTTGGATCCCTGATGATCCTGACGGACCTGGCGAATTTCTTCCCTGAAAAAGCGGGAGCCTACGCAGTTGCAGGGGCAATCCTCGTCGCTGCGGGGATTCTGGTGCGTGCTGAAAATTAGCTCTGTTGGCGCAGCCCCCCTTCTCTCCCCTCTCTGGGAGTTTCAACGACGCAACACGCTCCCCACCTCAAAAAAATGCCTGGCAACCCATTCATGTCGGGTCATTTGATGCTACCTTTCCTGCTGTGATTCGCAGATGGGACGCGCAACCAACGGATGCTATCATGATGGTCGGATGAAGAAAGATCCAGAAACCTCCGAGCAGGACACATCAAGTTTCTGGACGTTTCCTAACGTGCTCTGCCTTGCCCGGTTCATGGGATCATTTATCCTGCTGCCGATCGCCCTGGCAGACATGCCGTATTGGTTTGTGAGTGTCTATTTATTGCTCATCACTTCCGATCTCGTAGATGGACCCATCGCGCGCAAATTCCATCAACGTAGCAACACCGGAGCCCACTTGGACAGCATTGCCGACATCACCTTGAATGCGTGCTTGCTGGCAGGAGTCGCGATCCTCTGCGGGAAGAATTTGCAACATGAACTCCTCTTGGTGGGCTTTGTGATCGGAAGCTATTGCCTCTCGCCGGCATTCGGGTTCTGGAAGTTTCGTAGGCTACTTTCATACCACACTTACGTTGCCAAATCCTCCCAGTGGCTTGCCATGCTGGCAGCAGTCAGTCTCATCCTCGAATGGTCCGTATGGCCGCTTCGAGTCGCGTGCATCGCAGCCATCCTCGGCAATCTCGAAGCCATCGCCATCACCGCAGTCCTAAAGAAATGGCAAACCGACGTGCTCTCATTCTTTCGCGTCTGATCGCCCCGTTGACCCGCCCTTCGCTCCTGCAAGCATTACCCTTTCCTTTTCAGGGATGCTCACGTTTAGGGATCTTCCAGAAAAAAGCACCAAAGTCACAGCAGGGCATATTGCGAGGGTCGTCGACAGCCAAAAACAACCCGTGCCAAACCAATCCTTGGCATCACGAGGTGGATGGCTACGCTCCAAGATCATGAATCTCCGGCTTGAAACGCCCTGCCTGCCAATACTGGCCGCTCGCTTTTTCATCTAATTCTCAGTCTCACCGTTCCCCTGTTCACCCCCTATCCTCTTCCCCCCGCAATCTCCTTTCCACCCTCTCCGATCTCCTCACCGACGCCCTCCAAGCAGGATATCCAAAGAGCAAATCCAGCAGTCGAAAGAAACAATTTGAAATGATCATGAAACTTCCAACTCTGACGCTGGTTCCCGCCTTGCTCCTCCTCATCGTCCCACTTGCGGCCGCCGCGCCCGAGCCCTTTGACCGCCTGACCTTCCACGCACCACCGAAGCCCCTATCCGGGAAAGCCGTGACCGAAGACTGGCCGCGCTTCCTGGGTCCGCGCCATGACCTTCATTCCAAGGAAACCCGGCTCCTAAAGTCTCTACCAGCCGCGGGCCCGAAGATGGTGTGGGAGGTGTCCCGGGGAGGCGGCCATGCTCCACCTGTCGTCTCAGGCGATCGCCTCGTGATGATCCATACCCTGGAGGATCGCGAGGTGATCGAATGCCTTCACCCCGAAACCGGCCGTCGTCACTGGAAGTTCGACTACCCGGTCACCTTGAAAACGAGCTACGGCACCAAGGATGCCCCGCGCTCCGGACCCGTAATCGACGGCGATCTGGTCTTCACAGTCGGAGTGCGTGGTGACCTTCACTGTCTCTCCCTGACCACCGGCCAGCTCATTTGGAAGAAGAATCTCGACGAGGCATACGGCCCCGCCCCCTTCTTCTTCGGACGGGGTGGTTGCCCTCTCGTCCACGGCGACCAACTCATCGTCAATATCGGCGGCCGGTTCTGCGTGGGTGGCTTCGACAAGCGGACCGGCAAACTGATCTGGACCACGAAGCACGAATGGCACGCCAGCTACGCCTCACCGGTGCCGGCTACGATCCACGGCAAGGACCGCGTCCTCGTCTTCGCCGGTGGCATGACCGATCCCCCCGCCGGTGGCCTGCTCAGTATCGACGCGAAAACCGGCAAGGCGGAGAGCACCTTTCCCTGGCGGGCGCAGATGTATACCTCGGTCAATGCCGCCTCGCCGGTCGTCATTGGCAATGCCGCCTTTGTCACCGAGGGCTATACCGAGGGCGGCGCCATGATCGACATCGCTTCCGATGGCAGTACCAAGCTGCGATGGCAGGCGCGACAATTCAGCAGCCAATTCACCACCCCGGTCGCCCACGAAGGCTACCTTTATGGGGTGTCGGGCACCGGCGGAACCGAGATGGTCTGCTACGAGATCGCGACCGGTCGAGAAATGTGGAGGGACGGCATTGCTCTTGAAGGCGCGCGCCTCGGACGGGCCAGCCTGCTCCACATCGACGGAGCCTTCCTGTGCCTCGGAGCCCAGGGGACCCTGCTCTGGCTCGACCTTAGCCCGAAAGGTGCCAAGATTCTTTCGCAGGCGCAGCTCTTCCTGGCGCCGGAAACCTGGGGCGTTCCCGTGGTGTCACGCGGACTACTCTACATCAACCAGAACGCCATGGGCACCCGCCTGGTGTGCTACGATCTACGGCAATAGACTAAGACGGAGCGGCACAATCGATCTGTCAGCGTAATACGAAGAAAAGCCTCCGAGCGCATTCCAGATTTTCAACGCCCCGCCTCACACCCTCATTTCATCTGACAATCGTGATCCAAGAGTGAAGAATTCAAACCTAATTGCCCTATCAAAACCATGATCCGCACCCTGCTCCTCTGCGTTGCCTTGTTCAGCAACTATACCGCCCGGGCTGAACCTCCCCAGGCACCCCCCCTCCGCATCCTCACCTATAACGTCCTCTACGGATTCAACCATGGCAAGGCCCCGGAGATCGGCGCGAAGTGGATCGCCGATCAGAAACCCGACATCGTCGCGTTGCAGGAACTCAACGGATTCAAGCAGGGAACTCTCGAGAAAATCGCTAAGAAGTGGAACCATGACCACGCCATCATCCTTAAGGAAAAGGGCTTCCCGGTGGGACTGACGGCCAATTCTGAGATCACCGTCATCGAGAAACGCCTCGACGGAATGTGGCACGGCTACCTGCACTGCAAGGTCAAGGGAATGCACATCTTCGTTGTGCACCTTTCCCCTTCCCGGCACGCCTTCCGAATGAAGGAGGCCAGCCTGGTTTGCGCGAAGGCCAAACCGCTCCTCGATGCCGGCGAATCAGTCTTCCTCGTCGGAGACTTCAATTGCAACTCCCCTCTCGACCAAAAGTGGCTCGACGCCCGACCAAAGGATAAAGAGATCATCGACGAAAAGACCGCCAAGCGCCGCGCCGGAAACTCCGATCCGGACTCCGCCGTCATGTCCCAATTCCTCGACCTCGGGCTGATTGACCTCGTCCATGCCAAGCAACCTACCGCCGAACTTCAGCGAGGCACCTTCGCCACCCGCCTGCTTCCGAAGTATCGGACCGACGAACAACGGAAACACAAAGCCTGGCGCATCGATTTCATCCTCGCCGACCCCACCCTTGCCAAACGCTGCTCGTCCGCCCGCATTCCCCGCGACAAGGAAGTCGATCTCATTTCAGATCACTATCCGGTCGAAGCGGTGTTCGCAAAGTAGTTGCAGGCCCGAGAAGTTGCCGGGGAGTGAGCGCAGGGCGTATTTTCCGGAAGGATCCTTCACCGAGAGCCCTTTGGTTCCGAGCATCGCAATCCCGTAGACAATCGCTTGTATCTCATCCCTGGTGCCCTGTAGGATGACTTTTTTTCCCTCCTTGCTCTTTGATCCCCGATTCACATTCAGCACAAAAAAAAGAAATCGTTTTAGAGGGAGAAAGCCCTAAAAAAAAAGCAAAGAGCCTGAACACTTCAGTTTCCGCCCTCACTCAAACGAAAGGATTGAAAAAGCCAACTCTTGGCAGTAGCAGTCATAGATGGGCATTGAAATCAGCTACCGAAACCTCTCGAATCATGGATCCATGTTGCAGGATGAAGTTCGCTGCAAAGCCTTTCGCGATGCCTTGTTTGAGGTGGTTACACCTGATTCCGTGGTGTTGGACATCGGCGCTGGCACGGGAATTCTGAGTATATTTGCCGCCCAGGCCGGAGCGAAAAAAGTCTATGCGGTGGAGCGATCGCCGGTGGCTCAGTGTGCCAGGCAAATCATTTCGGACAATGGTCTGAGTGATCGTATCACCGTGCTACAGGGTGAAATGGAGGACCTGGAGCTGCCTGAGAAGGTTGATGTCATCGTGTCCGAATGGCTGGGCGGGTATGGCGTGGATGAAAATTTACTGCCGATTGTGATTCAGGCCCGAGACCGCTGGCTGAAGCCCGGCGGAATTATGATTCCGGGCACAACCACGTCCTGGATGGTTCCGGCCTACGACCAGTATCTGCAGGAAGAAATTGAATTCTGGTATAGTCGGCCCTACGGCGTGGATCTTTCGATTATGGGCGATGACACACAGCGACGCTCCGAACCCAGCTGTCATCACATCAAACCAGAAGATCTGGCCTGCGAGGCGCAGCTGATGTGGACGGTCGATAGCCATACCTGCACAGCGGCCCAGTCCGGTGGGACCTTTGAAGCAAAGCTTGATTTCATCTCTGAATGTGAAGGTGAGATCAATGCGCTGGCAGCCTGGTTTGAAACGAAGTCTGCCAGGACCGTGAAGCTGTCCAATGCCCCGGCTTGCCCGGATACGCATTGGGGACGGACGGTGTTTCCCATCGGCGAGACCGTACACGTGAGGAAAGGCACCCGCATCAAGGTTCACTTTGTGCATGAGCCCTATGGCAAGGGACACTCCAATGCCAAATGGACCGTAGAAATAGAGGGCTATCGTTTCCAATCTGAAGATACCACATTGTTGACCGGTGATTTTTCGTAGCCCTCAAATCCCACCCCCCCCGCATCCCTCCCCCGTCTATAAAAAGGGCCCCAACAACAACACACACCCGCCGATGTTCTCACGTTGAGCATTTTCCGACTCCCCCTGACTACCTCATGTTCATCATCAGGACCGGCGCGACACCGGTCATCATTGCTACGCGCGACGGGGTGCACGACGGCGCGGCACAGCGGGCGTTGCTGAACAACACGCCGCGCTTTGTCAGACGGTCGAGATTCGGAGTGTGAACGTTCTTTTGTCCGCCGAGGCAGTTAATCCAGTCGTTGAGGTCGTCGACTGCGATGAACAACACGCTCGGGCGGGCCGGCGGAGTCGCGCTCGCGGGTGGCGCAAAGGCGGCCACTGCCACGAGACACAGCGCCATTGAGATTCTCATAAAATCGCTCATTCCGTTTTGTAGGGCCACGGTCTGACTTTGGCGCGCACGGCCCATTTTTCCCATTTGGCGAGCAGCTGCTCGACCTTCTTGGGATTCTTGTCCGCAGCGTTCTGCAACTCCGCGCGGTCAGCTTTTACGTTGTAGAGCTCCCAGGCAAAGTCCTTGACCTCGCGACCGGCTTGCCCCTTGCAGACCAATTTCCAGTCACCGTCACGAATCGCGCAATTGAGGTGATGCTCGAAGTAGAGAGCGTCGCTACGCTCAAGCGACTTACCGGAGAACGTCGGTCGCAGGCTCACGCCCTCGACCGGAATGATCTCGTGCTCGCCAAACTTCTTGGGATACCCCCCACCGGCCACGTCAACACAGGTCGCCATGATGTCGATCACGTGTCCCGGCTGATGCTCCAGTTTGCCGTTGCGCGACGGATCAATACCATTGGGCCAGTGCACGATCAACGGCGTGGAAATACCGCCTTCGTGGGCAAAGTGCTTGTATTCCCGAAACGGCGTGTTGGAAACATTGGCCCAGCCCCGGCCGTAGCCGATGAAAGTATCTTCCGGACCGGCCATGACACCGGGTCCCGTCTTCAATGGCCGACCATCGCGCGTCTGCATCGGTGGCCAAATTTGTCGCTGCAGATCGTCCGGCCCCATGGGCTTCAAGTCGGTGGCATAGCCGTTCTTGGGCGTGTGGCGGCCGTAACCTTCGGCGCACCCCCCATTATCCTGCAGGAAGAAAATGAGCGTATTGTCCAGTTCACCCTGACGCTTCAATTCCGCGACGATGCGACCGATGCCTTGATCCATCGAATCGATCATGGCCGCGTAGACTTCCATGTTGCGCGCTTCCCACGGCTTGTCCCCCACCTTTTCCCAGTCGGCGGACTGTGGCGAGAGCTTCGTGTCTGCCGCAACCAGCTCCAAGGTTTTCATCTTCGCCAAGCGCGCCTCGCGAACCGGAGTAAAGCCCTTGTCGTACTTGCCCTTGTATTTCGCGATGTCGTGCGGCAGGGCGTGCATCGGCCAGTGCGCCGTGGTGTAGGCAGTATAGAGAAAAAACGGCTTCTCAGGTGACTCGTCGGCGTGCTGTTTGAGGAAGGTGACGGCATTGTCGCTGATCGCGTCGGTATAGTAGTAGTTCTTCGGCCTGTACTTCGGGTCGTTCATTGGCGTGATGTAGGTGTTGCCTCGACACAGCGTCGCCGGATCGTAGAAACTACCCGCGCCCGTGATTGTTCCGTAGAACTTCTCGAAGCCACGTTGCATCGGCCAGTTATCCTTTGGGCCATCCGGGCCGACGTGCCGCGTGACGTGCCATTTTCCGGCCATGTAACGACGATACCCCGCGGTGCTCAGCGCCTCGGCGATCGACACCACATTGCGCCCCAGTTCGCCACGATAGCCCGGCAGCTTTTTGTCGCCGGTCATCAGTCCGATGCCCGCCTGATGCTGATACACCCCGGACAGCAAGGATGCGCGCGTCGGACAACACCGTGCGGTGTTGTAGAATTGCGAGAACCGCACTCCGTGCTTGGCAAGCCGATCAAGGTTGGGCGTGTTGATCTCACCCCCGTAGCAACCGAGGTCGGAGAAGCCCATGTCGTCGGACATGATCAACACGATGTTCGGAGCGTCGGCCGCCCGAGCGCTGTTTGTCCCGCACAGTAAGAGTGCAGTCAGAAGTGGTTTGATTTTGTTTGATAGGTTCATGGTTAATCTCGTTTCTTAATCACCGCCGCTTTAATCAGTTCCCGGGCTGCGATGGTTTCTTCACTCTGCGGGGCGAGTTCCTTGAGCTTCCGGTAGACCTGGCCCGCACCGGGCAGGTCGCCTTCGTTGAGCTTAACTTTGACCTGGGTCATGATGAGGACGCGGCGCTGCCCATCATTCATCTCTGCCTCGAGCATCTGCTCGGCGAGGATGGCTGCTCTCGGGTCGCCCAAATTGGCGTAGACGGCGATCACGCTGACCATGAACTCCGGATCGAGACGCAACATCGGCCAGGTGACCAGCGAGGACTCGATCAGACCCAAGGCATGCGAGCGGTCGTTGGCCGAACCTTTTGCCATTCGCCGAATCCGCATCCGTGCCTGCTCGACATTCTCCTGTTCCACATCCGACAAGGGCCATCCGCCGCGGTGCAGCTTAATCAGCAAGGCTTTCGCTTCCTCGCGCTTCCCTTCTGCCAACAAGGCACCTGCCTGGAGACGGATGCTGGCGATGTCGCCCGCGGTCAAGGAGCGGACGAACTCTTTAGGGAAACCGACGTGCAGCCCTCTGGCAGTCTCGTCGAGTCGCTGAGGGTCTCTTCGCTGTCGAGCGTTGAGATAAGTCAGCGTCACCGGATGCACGCCCGGTTCGAGATGCACTGTGCCGTGTTTTACTTCCTTGGCGGCTTTTCCCTGCCCCTCGTTATGAACCACGATTTCCGAACCGACCACCAGCTGGCTAATGTTCTCGTACGAATGCAACGAAAACGTGTAATCACCCGCCTTCTCGACCTTCAGATAGCCGGTGGCCTTCACGCCAGAGGGGTGAGCGGTCCACTGATCAGAGCCGTCCTCCATTCTGGTAGACTTCCAGTAGGGAAGCAGAGCATCACTGAGATACGCCTCGTCAATGGAAGTGAGATGAGGCTGTCCACCTCTAAAACGTGCGTCGAGTACGCGGATACCATCCTCGTTCGGGGGCGTTAGCTTCCATGTGGTGCCACTGAGATGCTCCTGGTCAATGTGCCTGATGACCCCCTGTGCGTCCGGTTTCAGCGCATCGAAGTCCGGCAGTTTCTCCCACAGGCCATCGTAACTGGCAACCTTCATTCCTGGCTCTTGGCAGGCCTTGGTGGTGTAGAGCCCGACCGGATAGTTTTCAAAACCAATCGCCGGGCGGTCCGGGCCTTTCCCGGGTGGTAGCCAAGCGACCGATTTGAAGCGCCCGGTACCCAAAAGGGCAAAGCGCTCGCCGTCTTTGCCGGTTTCACTCGCCCATTTTTGGGCATACCCCTTGCCTGTGTGGATAGAAACCAACTCTTTGCCGTCGCGACTGTACATCACCTTGAGCGCGTGATCATCGGCGTCGTACACGCTCCGCCGCGGGACCATCGTCTGTTTCTTTCCCGACGCCAGGTCCCATTGGTTGATGAAACCCTCCTGGCTTCCCGAAGCGAGTCGTTTGCCATCCGGCGAGAAGGCCAGTGACAAGACCCGACCCGGCATGCCCTCGGAGAACTCATCAAGATAGGGGATAGAGGAGTTCTTCTCTACAACGATATCTTCGGCGCGGGCGACACGGGAATCGAGCGGGCGCAGCGTCTTGCCGGTGCTCGCGTCCCACAGCCGAATGTGGGTCTTGTCGATTGCGCTGGCGATGCTCTTGCCGTCCGCAGAGTAGGCCACAGCTTCGACTGGCCCGGAATGTCCGGCGAGCGTCAGTAGTTTTTTACCGGAGGACGAATCCCAGACCTTAACCGTCCGGTCATGACTGGCCGACGCCAGCCGTGTGCCGTCCGGCGAAAAGGCCAGCGCGGTCACTTCCCCGTCGTGCCCGACGAATGAGTGGAGCACCTTCCTGTTGATAAGATCCAGCAGCGTAATACGATAGTCCGCGCTGCCCACTGCGAGCCGCTTGCCGTCTGGCGAATAGGCAAGTGATACGAGGGCAACGTCACCGATGCGGATCGTTTGCGCTGAATCGGCTGTGTTTCCCTCCTTTACTGCTATTGTCTTATCGACGTCCCACAAGCGGACGCTGCCGTATTGGTATCCCGATGCGAGTTGCTTACCGTCAGGTGAGAAGGCGAGCGAGCGAGCCGCATCCCAAATGGGATACACAATCTCATATTGTTTCGTGACGACCAATGGGCTGCCGGCCTTCAATATTTTGAGCCGCGGGCCGTAGGTGGCGACGCTATACCTCAAATCTGACGCCAATATGACAGGAGACGCCAGCGCCCCAAGATTCGACCAGGGATTGGGCTGAAACAACCAGGTGATGCGGTTCTTGCCGCCTTTTTTCAGAAGCTTGGCCGGGATGACGATGTTTTCATCCGGCCATTGCCTCATGCGCCCGAGCGGCTCGCCGTTAATCCAGACGTGGTCGGTCTGGTCTTTTTGCCAATGTTGGGTTTTTATGGGCGTGCCAGCCTTAAATATGAGCTGGTTGCCGTCCCAGGCCGCGGGCAGATCGAAGTCCCGGGCCAACCAGAACCCCCTGTTGTTTTTGAATGGGATATGCCAGCCGTCGCCTAGCATTTTCTGCAGCGATGTGCGCCCGCGGATAGGCGAGTATGACCAATTGTCGTCATAAAGGTCATAGCCGATCCGGTGGCGCGGCCGCTCGATGGGCGACCATTCCAACTCAGCCGTCAGTGCGGCGAGCTTATCGCTGTCTCCAACATGACGGCCCTCGCGGGCCTCGGCAAATTGCCAGGAGTCGACCATGTCGACGGCCGGTTTGGTCTGCTGAAATTTCTCGAGCAGCGCCAACGCAGATTCCGTGTCGCCGCGGACGGACAGCATAATATCCGAGAGCGCCAACGCGGCCGTTCTCCACTGAGAGCTGCCGGCGGGAGCACGCTCGAGCTCGGCGGCCAGGAGCTTTTCGGCGGCAGCGTAGTGAGCGCGGCTCGGTCCGCGTTCCGTGCGACTCAAATTCTGCGCGATTCGCAGCAATTCGCCGTACGGATACGCGGCGATCAAGTCATCGACCCGTGCGGCCAGCACATCGCCACTCCGTTTACGGGCGTAGCTGTGCTTCTTAACGGCATCATCAAAGATCTGGATACGTGAGACAAGAGAAACGCCTCGGTCCTCTGTGGTAGGACGCTTCCAAGTGGCAGAGTCCAGGGTGCCCTCGTCGAAGCCATTTCTAATACTGGCGTTATTCAACCACTCGTAGTAGTTGACCAGATCGTCCACCGGCACCCGCTCAAGCCTGCCTTCCTCCGCAAATTCCCAAATCTGCGCCAACAGAGGATTAAAAGATGGTTGGTTTACGTCGTGCCTCCACGCACCGGTAGTTATATCCTGACTCGATTGATTCATTAAATTACCTTTAGCCCAATCGTCCACACTCATCTGAACCGCGACCTCGCCGTCGGCGCGGGCGATCACCTTGCCGCCCGGGGCATCCAAGACCTCGAGCTGCACCTTCCTGATGCCACCTCGCAGGAAGAGCTTGCGGATCTGTTTGCCTTCGGCCGTGCGGCCGTCGTCGAATCGCCAGCGATAGACGGCGTCGGTGGAAGCACCCGGGGCATGGGCGCTGAAGCGATACCAGTTCAAGGCATACTTGGGATAGCCAATGCTGGGATAGACCCCACCTTGATGGGCGAGCTTATACCAATTGAACGTGGCGCTCGAGTCTTTCGCACGATGTTCCAGCGGCGCGGTCATCGTATCCGCCAGCGGCTCCCAGACCATGTAGTTCCCGGATGTGCCTTCGTTTGTTTGGCCAAATGGCTGATAGCCTATATATTTATTTCCGTTAAGATCCTTCAAGGTCGGATTCTTCCACCACAGCCCGGCCCAACCGGCATGCCCGGTCGGGCCATATTGCAAGAGCTCGATACGATGTTGTCCTTTTTCTATTTTTAAATTGAGAAGTCGCCCCGATTTTGACCCCGGCGTCGAACTTCCATCTCGAAACGAGGCGACCAAGTGGCCGTCCAGCAGCACATAGCCTCCAGGCCCGGACAAGCAGAAGAACTTGTAAGAATCGGTTGCCGGAATATGAAAGGTGCCGCTGATTCGCCTAAGCGTTGCCGACTGGGAGCCCACCACCTCGTGCAGGGTGACCGGCTCCGAGCCGTTTTTCCCAAACGAAGGAGAGAAGCTGTGCATGACGCGTGACGGCCTGAGCCACCCCGTTCGAGTGGCATGCCTCGCCACAGCACGCGACTTCGGAACGCCTCTTCCCACGATTTCCGCGGATCCCCACAGCTTTTCAAAGCCGGCGAGTGTTTCGAGCTCGGGATTGTAGCGATCGAGCTGGCGGGCCTCTTCCATAATTTCCGCCTGCGCCATCCAAGCGAGTGGCGCCGGTTTCTTTGCCTCGTCGAGCAGGTAGACCCAATAGTCCTCCTCGCCGCTGGACGAGTCGAACATGATCGTCATCGGTATCGATTTGCTCGCCCAGACAACGCGGCAACCGACCCGCTCGCCGTTTGCTCGATACACGACGGGAATCAGCCGGCTGGCATCACGCCCGGGGAGACAAATCGTCGCGCGTGCAACCTTGGGGTATCGGGTAATGAAACCCGCTTGACCTACGTTTTTGGTGTGATCACTAGGAGTCACTTCAAGTTTGAGCGTCTTGGCGCCGGACGGGATGGCCACCAAGCTGGAATGATGATCCGCGAACTGCGCGTCGTGACCGACAACTTCAACTCCCTCTTGAATGTCGACCTCTCCGTCTTGCCAGCCTATCATCCCCTTCTGCCAGTACCTTGCGTCGATACGTTCTGGCCTGACCTCCTTACCGTCGATGAAGACCTTGGTGCCCGAGCGCCCCCTCCAGGTGAAAAATTGATACTCCGGTTTCAGGGCAACGGTCACCGAGCCCTTGAGCTGCAATATCGGGCCGCCCTCCCTTTCCGTCAGTCCACCGTAGGCATTTGCGGACTTCTTTTGGTACGCCTCCCATGCGGCCACTGAGAGAAAATGTTGTGGCTTTAATTTTGCTTGCTTCAACTTAGCGATCGTCGTCGCCTTCTCCTTCGGATCGCGGACGTCGGTCTGCATGACCTTTTTACTCAGCGGATCAAAGGCAAGCCCGTCCGTGGTTTCGAGCGGCTTCAAATCGGCGAGATACACCTGCGGCGGCATCCGCAACAAGGCGGCCTTAACATCCACCTTGACCGGGGCGCGCAACTCGGAGTTCTCCACATGCCAGGGAGCCGGCGACGCTGCCGGCTCGGTTTCAGCCGAGAGTGGCGTCGTGCAGCACAGTAGGAGTGTGATTAGCAGCGGTTTGATTTTGTGTTGAATATTCATTTCCTTAGTTGCCTTTCTACAGTCCCTTCTTCGCTTCCATGGCGATCATCTCGGCGGCTAGTGAATTCAGGTCGATCTTGCCATCCTGGCCGGTCATCTTCTTCGGTAGCTCCACGTCGTAAATCAGCGAGAACAAAATCAGGCCTTGAAGATCTTGTAAGAACGGTCCCGGGTATCCTCCTGGAACAGAAAAGACTCCCCTCTCCCCGACTAGCTCAGGCACCTTGGGCAGCGCCCCCGCTTCGAAGCGGCGCCGCATCTCCGTATCGACGCGGCCGGAATACCAAAAGTGAATCTTCTTGCCCGGAAACGCCTTGCGCATCGGCACGACAACGGTCGCATAGAATCTGGTGCGAACCGCATCGCCCGTTTTGTTCAGTCTGTCGAGATCCCGACGGACGGCATCGGCCGAGGCCGGCAGATGGATCAGAAGCTGTGCCTCTGGATTTCGCGCCAGCGCGTACTCAAACCATTCTTTGTAATGCTTGAGCTCTCCCGTTTCTTTCTGATGATAGGTCAGGCCCAAGAGATCAAATTTTTCCGTTTCGAACAACGCTTGGAGCTCCTTGCTACCCGAGGCCCTCAGAAGTTCCACGGCGACTCCGGGCGCACCGTCGTGCGGGGACTTCACAAAGGTAGTCATCTTGTGGTCCGTAATGCCTCCTTTTTCCGCAACGGGCCCGATTGCCTCAGCCAGCGGGGTGAGGAATTTATGTCCAAAGAAGAGGCAATTGAGCCCCTTCTTCGGTGCAGCTGGCACCGTATATCCCCATGGACGATCCCAGGTTTCCAAGGTGAAAATATTTGGCCCGTCTCCCGTCAATGCTTCTGGCGCAGGCGGGCGATGATCGGCTTCGTGTTTGAGCGCTTCCGCAGCGATCGCGGCGAGATCTACCTCGTAGCCCAAATCGAAATCCGTCAGCGCAAGATCGACATCGTAGATGAGCGAGAGGGCAAACATCGCATTGAGATCAGCGAGGACAGGCCCCGGTTGGCCCGCCTTGGTAAGAAATACACCCTCCTCCCCAACGAGCGAGTCGATCCCCTCAAGCTGCTCTGCATCGAACTGAGACTTGATCTCCGAGGCCGTCTGGCCGTAGTAGGCACAGGATACTCGGTTGCTCGGATAGCGCTCCCTCAGGGGCGCGACGATCACTTTAAAAACGCTCTTGTGAAACTTGTTACTGTTGTAGCTCAACCTCTTTACGTCTCGGACAGGGATATTCAGCGGAGCGGGGATTTGAATCAGGAACTGCATCTTGGGATTGATCGCCAAGGCCTGGTCCATGATCTCGAAAAACTGCTCTCGCTTCCCAAGGATCGTTCTCGAAAAGGGCAGCGCGAGCAAATCGACGCGCCCACCTGAAAGCGCCTCTTTGATCTGGGCAGCTCGCTTCTCTTTGTCCGGGTCGAGGGCGAACGCCACCTGCGAATGGTTCGACACCCCGGCCATTTTGGCGACAGCCGGCAGCCGGTCATGAATGCCCGCAAGCGGTGATTCCGACTCGTGGGGGACCTGCGGCGCGAAGAAGACACAGTTGAGTCCTGACTTGGACGTGGTGTCCTCGGCGTAGGTCTGAACAGCGAGAGCTAGAAATAAGCCGGTGAGAATGAGTTTGAGTCGAGTCATGGGAGAGCGTCTGATGTTTGTGTTGTGTCTTGTCACCGAGCCCGGTGGCCCGGTCTCCTTCATTCCGCTTTGGCCACGGCCCGGTAGAGCAGTCCCCCACTCCTTGCAAAATACTCGATGCTGCCGTTCTCCTGAACGAAGAGCTTGCCGCCATCGCCCATCCAAATGGAGTCATACTCCCTGCCGATCTCACCGCCAAATGACAAGGCGAAGGCGGTCTTTCCGTCCGACACATAGCCCCCGACATAAGCCGGCACGGACACTCCTGGAGAGAAGGTAATCTGACTGACAACGCGCTCGCATCCAGGATCGATCATCTTGCCGTCCACGCACACGTGCCAATGACCATCGTCAACAAAGGCAGCCCAAGCCAGCCCCTTGCCGTCCGGGCTGAATACGAGTGAGCCCTGCTGGACATTTTCGTAGGGTCCCAATTCTTTGCCGCCCTCGACCACGAAGTGCTCTAAACCGCGCCGAGCACCGTAGGCGAAGCGAGATCCGACCGGCGAGAAACGCAGATCGTAGATCTCATCAAACTTGGCACCTTCGGCACCGTCCAGAACGACGAAGTTCTGGTTCCCATCCCCGGCAACGTAGGCCATGGACTTCTTGTCAGCACTAAAGATCACGCTATCGCCCTTGACCTGCGTATAGGCCTTCCCCTCTTTGCCGTCGATGACGATCCGGGCGGGCGTTTTGGAACCGTCGAGCGTTGATGCGCCGTAAATAACGCGCTCATCCCCGGCGGGAAACATTGTTTCGCCGTGTTGGATCTCGCTATACACCTTACCCGGCACGCCGTTGACCATCATGACCAAATTTTTGTCCGTCATCGACATGCAGGCCCAGGTCGCCCCGGACGGGGAAGCGATCAGGGGGTTGTGGGTATCGCATGGAGGCCATGCCTTCTCTCCGACAAAGGTATGCCACTGCCCGTTTTCGGCAGTGATGTAGACCATTTCACCCGGTCGGGCGGGCGACGCACGCAGGGTGTTCCGCGCGATGGACAACCAGGTCTTCTTGGTGATCGGCTCGTCACCGGGAAGTTGGCGGATGCTTTCTTTTCCCGGCCCGTCCTTGGCGAGGTAAGCAAAGAGCTCACCGCCTTCCGCATCTAACATCCCCCCCATCCGCACCGGTGATCCCGCACCGATCGAGTCGTAGTCCTTGCTCTTGGTCAACTTAATCTCGGTGCCGATGATCCGGCCGCGAAAAGCTGCCATTTTACCAACACCACCCACCTTGGCGCGATAGGCGAAGTAGTCCCCCTCCAAAACGAGATCCCAGATCCCGGGCAGAGCGCTTTTCTCATTCTCCTTGGAATCGATACTGTGATAAGCCCCGTGTGCCCGACCGTTCACCACGACATAGTGCTGGTCGCCCTTGCTGGCAATGTAGGCCAGGTGCGTCTCCGTCCCGCCGGAGCCAAACAGCAAGGCGGTGATGGGCCACCTGTCTGTTGTCATGGCATAAGCAGTCTGTTCGACGCCGTCGAGAACCACCATGCACTCCTCCCCGCGGGTGCCCACGAAAGCATGGTGCTGACCATCTTCGCTAAAAATGGGCGTGCCCTCGGCGATCGCGTCATACACCCCCGGCAGGGGGCGCCCATCGATATTGACCCGCCGCTTTTTGGTCTTCGGGTCAACACTCACAACGAGAACATGATCCCCATCAGGGCTGATCCGAATCGTCGAGGGGACAACGTTGTCGGCCCGTCCGATCACCTTGGCGCCGGCACTCGTCGGAAATGACCAACATAGCGTCGCGGCCAGGAGCAGGCAGCTTGTCGTGTATCGACTCGTTCTCATCATTTCGTCAGTTTCCAATTAGGCCCCGACAGCGACCTTTTTCGGTGCTGCAGCGGACTCCTTCTCTGGGACGTGTTTGAGCAGCAGATCCACGATATCATCCGTCGTCTGACCTTCACTGACAGCAGCGAAGTTCAAGCCCATGCGGTGACGCAAAACGGGATGCACGAACTTTCTCACATCGTCGAAGGTGGCTTCATCCCGTCCGGAGAGACCGGCGTGGGACTTGGCTGCCAGCAGCAGACCCTGTCCAGCCCGCGGACCGCAGCCCCAACGCACCCACTGATTCACAAAGTCGGGCGCCTCGTCGGTATTCGGCCGGGTGGCGCGGGCCAAACGGGCGGCGTAGTTGGCGACCTCAGGACTAACCTTGATCCCACGCACCGCTTTCTGCATCTGGATGATCGTGGCGCCGTCGATGATCTGGCTGAGCTTCGGCAGCGCTTCCAGCGTGGTCGACAACAGGATTTTCTCCTCTTCGCTGAGCGTAGGATAGTCAATCTTGACCAGGAACAGGAAACGGTCCAACTGCGCTTCCGGCAAGGTATAGGTGCCTTCCTGCTCAATGGGGTTCTGCGTCGCCAGGACGAGGAAAGGCTCTGGCAATTTATAACTCTCTCCACCCACGCTCACGTTGCGCTCCTGCATGGCTTCAAGCAAAGCGGCCTGGGTTTTCGGTGGGGTCCGGTTGATCTCATCAGCCAACAGAATGTTGGTGAAAACCGGCCCTTTGGAAAAGGTGAAGTGCCGTTTCCCGTGCTCGTCTTCGTTGAGCAAGGTCGTCCCGGTGATATCCGTTGGCATCAAGTCAGGTGTAAATTGCACCCGGGTGAAATCCAGGGACATGGTTTCGGCAAGGCTGTTAATCATTAGCGTCTTCGCCAATCCCGGCACCCCCTCGATCACCACGTGTCCCCTGGCGAAAAATGCCGTGAGGATCTGGCCGATGACGTCCACCTGGCCAACAATGATTTTCCCGACTTCCGCAGCGATCAATTCGCCCGATTCTTTAAGCTTGGCTATGGCGTCAGCCTGGCTGCCGCTATCTGTCGTATTTGGTGTTGTCATAGTATTGTCTGTCTCCTTTTTGAGGTTTGATGGATTTGATTGTTATCTCTGCTTGGCGGATTCTTCGGCGACGGCTTTGAAATAGTTGCTGACCATGTTTTCGAATCCAGCGGGCACTGTGCCGCCAGTGGTATCGGCTTGGTGAGCGTCTTTATAGGACCCATCGGCGAGTTGCTGCGCACGCAGTTCGTAGGCTCCGGCGAGCGATTTTTCCGCATTGCGCATGTGCTTGATGGCCTCGTTGAGAGTTTGCCTCACATCGACACCTGTCTTGTTGCTCTGGATTTGCTTGAGTCGCTCAAGGGCCCGCTTCAGATCCGTCGTGGGGAGATTGTGGCGATTGAGCGCCAGCAATAGCCCTCGGATGTTCTCTTTACTCTTGTGGTCATCAGCCCCCATCATCTGCTGGAGCTTGTCCAGTTCCTCAGGAGGGAGCTTGCCGATCTCGGCGAACCCGGTCGCAGTCCCGGCCCCCTTGCCCAAGCCGATCGCTGAAGGCGGGGCATTGTCCTCATCGGTAATGCTGCCCATCTCACTGGGAGAGCTCGACATGCGAGGCGGCATCGCTACCTCGTTGTCAGGGATCCCCGGTGCTTTGCCAGCCGCCATCTGGCCATCTGCCTGTCCGGCACGGCCAAGGTTGCCACGGCCTTTCGCTTTGGACAACGGGTTGGGCGTCTGATCGGTCATCTGTCCAGCGGCAGACGCCGAGTCGAGGTTATCCGAAGCGGGCGATCCGGAAGGGGAATTGTGATCCATGAGTTCCGAGCCCGATTCGGGAACGGGTTCTCCCAAATCGTCGAGCCCCCTCGTCAGTTCCGATATACTCAGTGGAAGACTCGCTGGCAACTCACCCAGGTCTGGGATCTTGTCTGAATCCTCAGAGTCTTCGTGCTGCCCAGGTTCCACCAAGGCGCCGCTCATTGGAGGCTGTTGCGCCGTATCAATCTCATGCTTCGTATCTTGCGGTGTGGTGTCGAGATTGTGCGACATATCCTCCTTCGGTTTGTCGCTATCCATTGATGCAAGGTCTGCGACTTCATCGTCATTTTCGAGTCTGTCTTGTATGTTGTGCAGCGTGGCCTCGAACAGTTCGATCTCGGACTTGTCCGCAAAGTCCCAATCTTGGCGTGCGAGGTCCTCAGCCATGTCCTCGAGATCACGCTTTAACGCGAGCTTTTTGATATCGAGATCGCTGAGTTCGTCCTCGTCTTTCTGATTCTCCATTGCCTTGGAAGTGAGCACCTTCCGCAGTTCGTCAAGTTCCGCATTCTCTTCCGCCCACTCTTTGAGTTTTTCGTCGATCTCGGCCTGGGCCAAAGTCGCCGAAGGAGCGGCCTCCTCACGCTTTTCACCAAGCAACTTCGCCAGCTCGTCATCCTCCTCTTTCTCCAACTTTTCGAATTCTCCACCCTTGAGCGCCAGCAATTGGTTGTAGATCATTTCCTGTACGGTATTCAGAACCTTGAATTCTCCAGTGATGCGCTCTTGGTCAAGCGCCACGGGGACAATCTCGGGGGCCTGTCCTGTGGTCAGGTAAACTGCGATTCCCTTGGGGGATTGCGCGGAGCCACCCAGGCAGGCGATCCCGGTGACGGACTGTTCTTCTCCCATATCGAACACAAACGAGGCCGGCAGCGATTCGAGCTTGGCTTTGGAGGACTTGTCCTCGACGGGAAGCGCCAGTTGCGCATCCTTGACATTGGACGCAACGAGCTTCCAGTTCGAGCTATCGAGGTAGGGGCTCTTCTTCTCCTCGGTGTCCTCGCCCACGAGTGCCAGTTTCTCAAGATACGCTTCAGGCTTCCAGCCGTGGGAAGAGTGAATGACGAGCCCGAAATAGCGTGCGGATCGACTCTTGAAGCGGAGACTTTGCGTCTTCTCTTGCTCGAAGGAAGACCCGGGGCCGAAACCATTGGCACGCTTCAATTCGCCGGCATTGAGCCGCACACGCCCCGCGGCAAACGCGCTATTATTCGCTTCAACTGCCTCCATCTCGGCGATGCTCTGCATGCGGACGGCCATTTGGACCCCTTGATCCGGTGCCAACTGCACCCCCTTGATGAGCGTCTCCCGCACTTCCACCTGAAGATCGAGAATCTTCTTACGGTAGGCATCGAGCGCTGACTGGATGTCTTTGTCATCGCGCTTCACACGATTCACATCCAACCAGACATCATCAATGTTCACCGACAGGCTCTGGGTTCCCTCGAGCGCCTGCTTCTGGAGAACGATGGCTCGCTCCAGGGCCGCGTAAAGATCCTTCAACTCAGACTCGTCGCCGGCAGCAAGGTTGGCATCCAGATTCTTCACCGTGACCAGCAATGCGTTCGAAACCCCGCTCTCTGTGGTCGGACAAAAGTCGTTGCCATGAACTTCAAGGAAGTACTTGTTACCTGGCTCGAAGACGCTGGCATCAATCTTTAGATCGATCCGCTTCCCAATCCGTCCCTGCTCACCGGGTGCGGCGCCGAAGGTCCAATCCCGAATCGCTTCGGATTGAGCGCCGACTTTGGCCCGGCGGAGTGTCAGTTTTATGTCCTTCATGCCATAGTCATCCTTGCCTTCAAATCGCAACGGAAGTGTGGCACCGGGCGAAACAACATGACTCATTTCCATGTCGACATAGTTGACTTCGGGCTTGCGGTCCGTCTTAAGCAGGACGCTGCCGCTGGTCAACACGATCGGTTTCGGCAGGTTCTTGACCACGGCGATCAGGTCGTAGTTTCCACCGCTGTCTCCCACCTCGACCGTTCCCTTCCAGACCTGGTTGCCAGCATCCTGAAATTGGACTGTCCCGGCCGGCCACTGCCAGCTCAGTGATTCGACGGGCTTATCCAATTTGACGAGCACCTCCAACTGGCTCGCAGGAAGACACTTCACCGGGTAAGGCGGGCCGCTTTGCTCTCGCGGCGGTTGGGTCACATAGGCCGGTGGCGTAATGGTAAATGTCGATTCGACGATTTTTGTCGCGGCGTTCACCGTCACCTGCACACTGCGGGTATAGGTTCCATCAACGAAAATGCGGAAAGAGAAACTTCGGCGAACGGTCTCGAAGGTATACTGATACAGGTTTGGATTACCGACGACAGGCCGCATTTTGACTTCGGCACCGTCAGTGGCATCGTTGGCAACTTTGCCCTGACCGTCACGGTAGACGATGGCCGGATAGACCATCAACCGTTCCCCGCCGGCAAATTTGCTCACATCCAGAGACACCTCGAGATCTTCGTATTCAGCAATGGTCAGATCCTCTGCCGGAGTCATGATCAGCGAGGCGGCTGCCGCTGGTGGTGCATCGGAGAAGCTGAACGCATAGCGGGAAAGTGCATTGTTTAAGTAGCCCGGCGCCAGCACACTGTAGGCGATCCAAACCGCCATCAGCACGGTAAACACCGCCCACCATTTCACCATCCTGCCCGGCTGCCATAACTCGCGCAGCGGCACATGGCTCCATCCCGTCGTGGCAGCAGCTGCAGTTGCCGCGATGAAGTCTCTCTGTTTGTCGCTGTAGTCCATCTCCTCAAACTGCATCGTATTGATCAGGACGTTTTCCTCGATACCGAATTGCTTCTCCAGCATCAGCGCGACCCGCTCGTTGCTTCGGGTCGTTCTGAAGGCGCCAACAACGCATTTGAGAAACGCGCCAACCGTCAGGACCAATCCCGCAATCGCGAACGGGAACCGCAAGGCCGTGGGCAGGTCCATCAGGTTGTCCAAGGCAAAAAGACAAAACCAGGTCGTGGCTGTAATTGCGAACCAGGTTAGAAACCCCAACATCACCCCCGCCATACGGATGGTTCGTTTCGCACGGTCTACAACCCTGCCGAAATCCAATGTGTCTGTCGCTGCGATGTCCATTGTATTGTGTTTTTAGATTCTGATCACTTACCGCCGACAATCAATTTGTCGTCCTTCATGACAACTGGCCAGAGGTCTGGCGCGATGCCTATTTCGGGTGTGTCCTCTTCAAGTTTAATCCGTGTGCGATTGAATGTGCCACGATCCATCAAGGTCATTTTCCCGGTCTCATTGTCTCGCACAAAGCGCCAGATACTCAGACGGTAGAACTCCATCAATTCACCGTGTTCATCCATTTCGAAATTCCTCTGATTCGGCCCATAGGCAGTGCCCTTCGCCCACGCCAGAGCGGCCACAGGATCGGCGATGTCACGACGCAGCCTCACCAGCACGGTAATTTTTCGGTCACGATCTGCGGAGATCATCCCCAGCATTTTCTTCTCGGTGTAGTAATCCTGGACCTTGAGAACTTCGGTTTCGACGGATTTGAAAAGTTCTGTTCGCTTCGTCCCTTCTGCGGGCCAGCCAGCCACCCACCTGCCGTCGACCTGAGCCGCCAGGAAGACGTTTTCACCAAGAGTTGAATGGACCCGGGGCTTGCCGTCAGCATCGTTTTTGACACGCACCCGCGAGAGGGTGTCCTGTGTCATCGCCCTTATCCCCGACTCGGCGTCTGCCGAAGCGATCTTGAATGAACGGAAATCGACTACCATGTTTCGGGCAAACGCGGCGCCCTCATCGAGCATTTTTATCCGCTGCACATGGACGAGATCCTCGAGCGATTGCCCGGGTTCGCCCGAATATTTCGACCGCACCACAAATTTCTTGGTTTCCAGCGCGAATCCCGTATCCGGATCGATGATCTTCAAATAGACAGTGCGCGTGCCCAAGACCCCGGTTGTGGTCTCACCGCTATTGAAGAGCACTTTACACTTTGGCTTCAAGACAGGATACGGGAGACCGACTCTCACCTTTTTAACCTCTGCTCCCTTGTTGCTGATATTGAGGATCTTGAATTTTTTCAGGTACTCCTCATTGAGGGGCGAGAACGTCATTTCTTTGACGACGTCAAAATTGAATGTGAAAACCCTCGACTTCGCTCGGATGTCTTCGAGATCCACGGTCCCCGTTTTTTCATCCCCCCCCGGCAGCTTCGTCATTTTCATATCGATGCCTGGAGTCAACTGCAGAATCCCCTCGTACTCCGTCCCGTCCGACATATATACCAGCGCATGTCTCTTGGGCACCTCGTCTGCTGCCGACAGAACCAATGGCGACATCACAAGCAGCGCGAGGAGCAAACCGAAGCGCCCGGTCGGTCTCATGTTGATTTTAGTTTTCATGTTCAACTCCTTGACTCCCTATACGATGTTCATTCTTCGACGCAGGATCCACTCCCATAGCAAAACGCCCATCACGAGCAGGATATAAATTGGCAGCAGGCCGAAAAGAGCGGGTTTCGTTACCAACGGGGTGTCATGCGGATCAGCGCTGGTCATCAGCATGGCCTTGATACGTTGAATCAGCTGCTCGGCGTCGGCTTCCCGTTGGTAGTAGCCACCACTGCGCGCGGCGAGGTTCTCGAGGAATGGATGATCCACCGCTAGGTCTGCACCCTCGCTGACATTCGACCCCACGCGTATGACGCGCTCATAGGAATCCAGCGGCTCGCCGGCGCGAGTCGCCTCCAGCTTGATCGTGTAGTCGCCCCGATCAGTAAAAAACACTTCGGTCTGAAAGTCATTGCCATCCTTCAGCACGATCGAAAGATCCTCGGTTGTCCCGGCATGCTCGACAGATCCTTTCAGGTGCACTTCGCCTTCGGCATAACGCCCGACGACCCCAATCTCCGCGTGGGCTTCCTCACTGGGGCGGTATCGCTTGCGATCCCATTGCACGGTCAAGAATCTGCCACCCTCAATCTCACCGGCCAAATACCGGATGGAATCTCGCCAGAACTGATGAGCGGCGCTAGAAATGTCGCCGTCCATTCGCCCCCATCTCCACAACGTATCGGTGGCCACGCCCAGGGTCTGGCCTTTGCCATACGGTTGCAGAGCAACAATCGGTACGATCTGACTGCCGACCGAAGCATTCATCAGGCTCAGGGCACCACTGCGACGTTCCCCCACCGTATTCACCGAATAGAAGACCGGGGCTGTGACGCCATCCAAGATGGCTGCCGTCGCCGACGACAAGCCATGCCCCGCCCCTTCCGGAGGGACGATGACAGGAAACTGTCCTACGCTAATTCCCCGGGCGTCGCGGTTTTCCTTCCAGGGTATCAGTAGCGCAAGCGCCGTTCTGTAGTAGCCGCCTTTATCAAAGGACTTAGGACCGCCAAGCATGACGAGGTTGCCGCCACCCTCAACGTATTTCCTTAACGCTTCGAGAGCCGCAGGGCCGATAAACTCCGCTGGGAATGACCCCAGGACAATGCAGGTATAAAGGTTCAGGACTTCTTCATCCCCAGGAAACCCACTTGAAAACACTGCGTCGCCTTCCTGCCGCGCGCCATCAATAAGGATCACCTCGGCGTTCTTCCGATAAACTGAGGTCAGCTTGATCGTCGCATCATCGCTGAACTCTCGCTTGAGCATCGCAAAATTCCAATCCAGCATGTTGCCATACAAGAGGACGGTGATGCTCTTCTCCCGGATATCCACTTCGAAATCACGCGTGTTGTTCAGCGCGGTCATTTCGCCATCCACGCCCTTGACCGAAAGACGGTAGTGATAGAGCCCCTCGGTCTCCTCGGCAGGAATGTCGAACTCCACCCGGCCATTGTTTTTTCCAGGGTCCACCGTCACGGTGCCCAACTGCTCGTATTGGCCGTCGACGCGCTTCTCGATCTGCACCTCGACATCCTCGGCTTTAGTCGCAAACGTTTCTGAGGCACTGTGCACGACGATGTCCGCAGAAACCTTGAACGGTGTGTCCAACTCGACCTCTTCCGGGATATCCGTATTACGGATCTCCAGATCGTCCCAGGTCGAGGGGTCGGTTCCGACTCCGAGGATATAGATAGGGACCGCCCCATGGCGCTCGCTACGAATGATTTCGTCGCCTCCATCGGTGACCAAAACAGCCGCCTTGCAGTCAGACAAATCCGGCTTTTCCGAGAGAGAAACAACCGTCTTGCCCAGATCCGTTTTGCGCGTCCCCTCTGCCGGATCATCCTCCCCACCGAGGATATCGACATCAAACTGGTAGCGCTCCACGCTGGCGATTCCTTTGAGTCCGGCCTGGATGTCATCCATGAACTCCTTGGCACGCCGCGTGCGGGTCTCCGACCCGTCGTCTTCTACATCCATCGATGTAGAAATGTCGCTGATGACAGCCACCTTCTGAGAATCATCTGTCGGCTTCATATTCCGCCATGCTGGATCCATCAATGCGACGATCGCAAGGATGGCAATAAGCACTTTCGGAGCCAGCAGCATCGTTGTCTTCCCCACCGTATAGCGCGACCTATACCTGCTCCACAGGAGACATAACCAGCCCATCACCAGAAGGATGATGAGACTGTTCGCCAGCGTGCCGAGGTGCGGCTTCCATATAAGCATCCCTATCATTAAATAATCTCCTCTCCAGAATTTGTTGATGGCAGCCCGGGCTTGTTATCGGTATCGCCCTTGGCCTTGTCTTTCCACTTCTTCGCTGGCGCTCCCAGCAATCCCTCAGCCATCAAAAATGCCATGGCCAACAATAGAAACGGCACATAAAATCCGGTGCCAGCGAGGGACTGTTCCAACTCGTCCCGGAAATCATCTTCGTTGGTGAGCGTCCGGACCCCGTGGGGGATGCCCTCCAAGGCGCCGATTTCGGAGCCCTCGACAAAGGCGCTGTGCCCCTCCAGTTCAGATGGCAGAACTGTCAGGCAGGTCTCCCGTTGCCCCATCGTGGCGATGTAAGCGCCTCCACGCACCAAGATCGGAGACTCGTTCTTCAAGCCGGACCAGTCGACCTGGTTGCCTAACAAAGTCGTGATCGACATCTCATCGCCTTCGCCAGGCAGCAATCGCGGCGACTGGCCGGCGACGATCGAGACACTTTCATTCGACAGGTTGGCCACGGCACCCAAAGCGATCGGCTGGGCCATCACCAGAAAGATCTTCTGTCTCGGCAGCGTGCTCCAGGCTCCGGTCCGACCGAAGGCGATACCGCTCACAACAATCTGGCCCTTTCCGTGTTTGCGAATCGCCAACAGGGCGTGGTCTTCATTGGCACCCAGGAGGGCAGCGTAGCCCGCGTCTTGTGCCAATGAGATTGGAAAGTACTGTTTTACAAAAGCGGTGCCGATGCGAACCCGTCCGTCCAGCCCGCGGATGTCAGACCAGAACGGCGATGACTCGTTGGCAACGCGCAACGGCACGCTGACCGGCACCGATTTCAAAGGCTCTAGTTTCGCCCCAAGCCATGCAGGCGCTTGCCCGGTTGATTCGCTGGCATCTAC
>CALFSW010000057.1 GCA_937916505.1 uncultured Verrucomicrobiales bacterium
GCCACCGAGTTCCCCGAGCTATCCCCCCGGCTGCCAAAGTGGCAACACCAGCTAGCCGCCCTGGGCAATGACCCGAAGTTCCACCACGCCGTCTACAACTCCCAGGTCCTCCGCCGCACCTCCGCCGCACCTTCGCCGGCTTCCGTCGCTTTCCCGAACTCCACCGCATGGCCGACGCCTTCCCTGAATTCTCCCCCCTCTGCGCCTCAGCTTCTCTGCGCGAGACCACCTGATCCTCCCAAGCCACGAGCCCATGAACGACCAAGAAAAATTCCCCATCCCCGCCAAAACAAATCTCGGCATCGCCGCGCTCCAGATTGCCAGCATGCTCGCCATCTTCCACACGGCCGCCACCGTCGCCTGGCCTTGGCTCCTCCTCCTCGGCACAACCTACGCCCTCATCATGAACTCCGCCTACGCCATGCTCCACGAGGCCGAACACGGACTGCTCCATCCCCGCCGCCCTGTAAACGAAGGAGTCGGTGTTGTCTTGGCGTTGTTCTTCCCCGCCCCCTTCCACCTTCTCCGCCAAGGCCACATCGGCCACCACTTGCGCAACCGTTCCGACGACGAGGCCTTCGACTTCTACTTCGAAGGCGAGAGCAAGATCTGGAAACACCTCCAGCTCTACGGCATTCTCACGGGACTTTTTTGGTTCGTTATCGTGTTGGGAAACGCCATCGCCGCACTCCACCCAAAACTCCTCACCGCCCGCTTCGCCGCCTGGGACCGCCCCACCCGCGCCCTGCTCGAATCCCTCAACCCCCGCTACATGCGCGCCATCCGCGTCGAGTCCATCGCCGTCTTCGCCTTCCACGCTCTCCTCATCTGGATGTGGGAAATCCCCGTCTGGCGACACCTCGCCATCCTCACAAGCTTCGGCATCCTCTGGTCAGCCCTCCAGTATGTCCACCACTTAGGCACCGTCCGCGACGTAAAATTCGGCGCGCGGAACCTCCGCACCTGGAGCCTGATCGATCGCCTTTGGCTCAACCACAACTGGCACCTCAACCACCACATCGAGCCCACCGTCCCCTGGATCTACCTCCCCCAAGTCGAGGCCGCCGGCAAACACGGAGAGGAACCCCGCCGCCGAATCCTCCGCAGCTACCTCCGCATGTGGCGCGGCCCCGCACTCACCGAAGAACGAATCGAAAACCGCTATGCCGGAAAAATCATCCGATAGCCCCACCGGGCCCACCCAGGGAATCAAAATGTCAACGCCCCGTCTGCTGGCGATGCTCTTCCTCAACGCCTTGCCGCTCGCCCATCTCGGTGCCGTCATCGCCACAGCCACCCTCCTGCCAACCGACTGGGGCACACGGCTCACCGTCACTCTCACCGTGCTCTACCTCCTCCCGCCGCTCCTCGCCCGCCCGTTCCTCCCCACTTGCCGCAGCGCCGGTAACCACGCCCCCCTCGGCTCGCCCCCCTTCTTTGCGTGGTGGGTCACCCTCCAGCTCCAAATGGTCTTCAACCGCCTCACCTTCCTCGAAGAAATCCTCCGCTTTGTCCCCGGCCTCTATTCGTTCTGGCTCCGCCTTTGGGGCGCAAAGGTAGGCGCCCGCACCTTTTGGGCCAGCGGCGTCACGATCCTCGACCGCCCCTTCCTCCGCATTGGCAATGGCGTCGTCTTTGGAGCCGGTGTCCGCATCAATCCCCACGTCATCGCCGCTCCAGACGATGCCTCTGAAAAGCAGCTCCTCCTCGCCGACGTCGTCATCGGCGATGCCTGCACCGTCGGAGGGTATTCTCTCCTCACAGCAGGTCCCGAACTCGCACCCGGCGAGACCACCCGCGCCTTTCTCATTTCCTCACCGTTCAGCCTTTGGCAGAATGGCAGGCGTCAGCGCGACTCCGCCCGACGGGAACGAAATCACGTCTCTAAAACAACCACCAAAAGCCCATGAATCCCAAACTCATACTCACAGCTGCCATCGCCCTCATCTTCCCCGCTCTTCCACTCCATGCCGATCCTGGAAGCGAAGCCGACAAACAGGCGCTTCGCGATCTGGCGGCCACCTACGAAAAAGCGATCACCGACGATGATCTCGCCCCAATTGCCCCCCACCTCGCCGAGGGCTTCTCCGGTGTCATGCTCACGTCTGACCGGGTCGAGGGATTCGCCGGACTGGATCTCTACTGGACCTCGATCAAGGATCTGATCGGCGAAGGCGGCAGCTACCGGATCACCTTGGAACCGGAAGACACCGATTTCCGCGGCGATCTCGCCGTGGCCAAAGGCGACGCCCTGGAACAAGTCACCTTGCCTAATGGAAAACTGGTCGAATTCCCCTCCAAATGGACCGCGGTTTGCATCCGCCAGAACGGGGTTTGGAAGCTTCTCCGTGTCCATGCGACGATCAACCCGCTTGAAAACCCCTTCACCGCGAAGGCCAAGACGATCTCAAACTTGATCGTCGGCAGCTCTGTCGGCCTCGGGGGACTGCTGTTGGGATTTTTCCTCGGGCGCCGAAAACGATCCTAGATTTTCTTTGCGACGACCGTAACGCTGCCGCTGATGAATTGGGAAGTATTGCCGGGGATTAGAAATGAAAAATTATTCCGATGTCTCGTTTCCTTCTACTCGTTGGAGCAAGGTGGTGGCGGCGACAGATCGGAAGGCACAAGTTGAGTCGCAGACCGCGTTAAGTGAACTTTGCCTATCATACTGGTTCCCGCTTTACGGTTTCCTGCGGCGCAAAGGTCATTCACCTCCTGATGCGGAAGATTTGACCCAGGCCTTTTTTGTAAAGATCCTCTCTGGTGATCTTCTCTCACGGGCCAACCCGGATTTGGGTCGACTCCGTTCCTTTCTTCTTAAAATCTTGAGCCGCTTCGCCCTCGACGAAGCGGATAAACGTCGGGCGATAAAGAGAGGAGGCCAACAAAGCGAGATCTCTATCGACGCGGTCGTGGCGGAAAAACAATTGGCTTTGGAGCCGGCCGATCACGTGACTCCGGAGGCTCTTTTTGACCGGCGCTGGGCGCTTACGATTTTGGCTAATGTCATGATTGTTCTGCGACAGGAATACGAGGAGGCGGGTAAGAGTGAGTATTTTCAGATGCTTGAGGAATTCTTGGCTGCTCCTCCGGATCGCCATGAATATGCCCTTGTGGCAAGCAAGCTCGGGATGAAAGAGGGCTCGGTCACCCCCCGTTTTCGTTTCAGATCGAGATTTTCTGGTGAGAACCGGGCCAGGTGCGCCAGTTGATGCCCAAGGATGCTGGTAGCGTGATTGCGATGCCAGCTATTCAAATCCATCGAGATTGTGCCGGGGCGATGGCTTCTCTGTGATTTCCCGGAGTTGTGGGGTATTAATCCTCTATTGGCCCGACTCACTGAACGACGAACTAGGCCGTATTTTACCGCACGGTGTGCCAGAATGTGTGCCAGAAACCATTTCGCGTTAAAGCAAAAACCCTCTAATCGCTTGGATTACAGGGTTTTATAAAAATGGCGGACCCGGAGGGATTCGAACCCTCGATACCCTCACGGGTATACTCCCTTAGCAGGGGAGCGCTTTCGACCACTCAGCCACAGGTCCCGTGGTTCGTCGAACGGGGCGGATATGAACACCTGAACCGGCCTTCGTCAATGGCAAGCGTGCATTAATCACTACTTTTTTTGAGGGCAATTTCACCAACCCGTTCTCGAGAAGAAAATGGCCATGGGATTTCTATCATGACGGCACTTGGGAATTGGCAAAACACCCTCCACCGGGACAATTGCCCCACTCCGGAATCGATGAATTCATAGCTCGGTTAAGACCAAAGTGAATCTTGTGAACCGTGGCCTGACCCCACAAAAAAAAGGCGTCCTGATTCAGGACGCCTTCTTGAAATTTATTTGGAAAATCCTAGTTGGAACGGACTTTCTCGAGAATGACCTGATCTCCTCGCTGAAGAATTGCGCCAACAGAAAGACTTCCTGGCACAATGTCAGCGATCGCGCTGTTCGCCTCGAGCTTGTGCACGGAGAGCTTTCCAAGAAGGCGTCCGCCGCGTTGAACAAGAAGGGTTGAATCAGCAGTGAGACCGGAATTCTCCCCCGCACCAATGACCACGAAATTCCACTCGTTATCGACTCCAGTGACTGTCGCCTGAAAAGTATTTCCACGAACCCGGTCATTAGCTGCCTGGATCTTACCCCCGGTCCGTTTGGCGTCGGCAATGTTCTTGGCGATTGTTTCTTGAAGCTTGGTCTTAATGAGTTCAAACTCCTCGACTTGGGAAACCAACTTTTTCTCGTTATCAACCATCTCCTGATATTTCACAGGAACTTCCTCGAGTTGAATTCCAGGGAAGAGCTCCTCGATCTGAGTAATCGCCTTGTCGATCTGGGCTTCTTCTCCAACAGCAGTCTCCAACTCGCTACCAATGGTTTCCAAGGTGCGATTGAGACCGCCCTCGCTGGAAACGGCGGCCTCGAGACCAGCCTTGGTCTCAGCCCTTTCATCTTTCGCAAGGTCGCGTGCCGCAGTCGACTGCTCTTTATCTTTTTCCTTCTGAGTGATGTCTTTGCTCAACCTTTTGTTGTCCTCAATAAGACCATTTCGGACACTGAGCTGCTCTTCAAATTTAGACTTGGCTTCCCAGCCAAAGAAACCCGCCGCGCCGATGGCGACAACCGAGAGAATGTAGAAAATTGATTTCATGAAATGATAAGTTCGTAGATTTGTGGTGTGCTGTGGAAAAACTGGGATTTTTAATTCTTCGCGGACTCTTCGGCTGGGACAACGTCATCACCTACCGAGACATTTTCGCCTTCCGCGAGGGTGGCCCGGATGATGTCGGCGGTGGCCGAATTTGCTGAAACCGCAGTCACATTCAACTCGGCAATTTTTTCGCCTCCGCGCATGACTTGCACCTTGGAACCACCGATGACACCGATGCTCATTCCTCCGGAGAGGGTGACGATCCCGAGGGAACGATCATATGAACGAATCTTGGTTTTCATCATGGGATCGGATTTGCCGGAATTAATACGGCTGAGTTCATCCGACGCTGCTGTCGATGAAGCCGATGTGCTGGTCTTCTCACCGCTGAGGCGGGAATTTTCGGCAGTCAGAACGGCCACTTGATCCTCAAGCTCGGCAATCGATGCTTTCAGACGCTCGATCTTGGGCGCCAGCTCCTTGATCTCACCAAGTTCAACCAAAGTGTCCTTCTTCTCCTTAAGACTCGCCTTAACGGTATCGAGTTTGCTTTGCTTGGCTTTCGTATCAGCCTCGATCTTTTCGTTGACCGCATTCTGGGCATCAAGCTTCACTTGAAAATCATCGTGCTCCTTGTTGGCGGCGGCTTTTTCCTGGGTCAGCTCGTCGATGTCAGCGAGAAGACCGTTGAAGGTCTTTTGGTTCGTAACTTTACTGGTGGATTCAGTTTCAGTAGCGAGCTTCTGCGTTTCAAATTCCTCCTTGTTTTTGTATGCAACAAAAGCCGAAAAGGCGAGGACGAGGGCCGCTAGTATTCCAAAAGTATTTGCCATAAGATAGTGTCGTTAGGTGGTGTTTCAAGTAACCTACCGATCCAAGTCCACATCCGGCAATCAGAAAATTCAGTGAAAAGTGAAATATCTGCGCTTTGGGCCATTCTCTTCGACTGATCGCTTGCATCTGCAAGGCCAGAAGACAAGTTGCGGGCGTGTCGAGTGTACTTCGAGTAGTGGCTTATTTAAGGCGATATCCCCTATTGGGAGGATCGCAGTTTCTCTGTGCGGCCATTATGGCCGGTTCCGTCATCGTTTTCCCTCTGGTGACCAAACACATCACCGGGGTCATCATTCCCGAAAAGAAGGTCGAGGCCTTCCTCCCCTGGGTGCTCCTGGGCTTGCTTTCATTTTTTCTCAAGGACGCCCTCAACTGTGCCCGCATCATCCTGAACAACCATTTTGAGCAGAAGGTCATCTTTGACATCCGCTCGGACCTTTATCAAAAGATTCAACGGCTCCCGCTTCGTTGGTTCGACAGCCGAAGGACCGGAGACATCATGACCCGGGTCGTCGAGGACGTGACCGCAATGGAGCGGATCTTGATCGATGGCATCGAGCTCGGCCTGATTTCGGTCATTCAAATTCTCGCCGTGGGCATCACAATGTATCTCATCAATCCCACCGTCGCGATGTGGGCCACCCTGCCCATCCCATTCCTCGCATTGGGTGCCTGGATTTACACCCGCAACGCCCGCGGTCGCTACAAAGCCCAGCGCGATTCCTCTTCCGATCTCAATGCCCTGCTTCACGACAACATTGCAGGAATCAGACAGATCAAAGCCTATGCGGCCGAAAAAGATGAACACGAGCACTTCAACGGCCTTTCGGGTGCTCTTCGTAAAGCCACTCTCCGGGTCATGAAATGGTGGGCCTTTTACAACCCGAGCATGTCCTTTTTCAATAGTATTGGCTACGTCCTCGTCCTGGGCTTCGGAGGCTACGCCGTGATGCAGGAAACCATGGAAATCAATGATCTCATCGCTTTCTTCCTCCTCCTCTCACTCTTCTACGAACCCGTCACCAAGCTTCACCAGCTCAACCAAATGGCCCTTTCGTCCAGGGCTGCCGCGGATCGTGTTTTTGAAATCCTCGACTCGGAAGACGAACCGGATGCCGCGAGCGGAGAACCCCTCCCCCGTCCCGTAAAAGGCGCGGTTCAATTCAACGACGTCAGCTTTGCCTACGACGAAAACCAACCCACCCTTCACAAGGTTTCACTCAAGGCCGAACCGGGACAAACGATCGCCCTCGCTGGTTCCACGGGTGCCGGCAAGTCCACCATCGTGAATCTCCTTTGCCGTTTCTACGAGTATGACAGCGGCTCGATTCTCATCGATGGCAAGGAGCTCAATACCCTCGCCAAAACCCCTCTTCGAGATGCCATCGGCTACGTCACGCAGGAAGCTTTCCTCTTTAATGGCACGGTGAAGGAAAACCTCTCGCTGGCAGATCGAAAGGCCAGCGATGCCGATATTTGGAAAGCTCTTGAAGCGGCCAAAGCGGCCGACTTTGTCCGGGCCCTTCCCGAACGGCTCGAAACCAACGTGGGCGAACGCGGCGTGAAACTTTCCGGCGGAGAAAAGCAACGCCTCTCGATTGCTCGCGCGCTCCTGAAAGACCCTCCGATTCTTCTCCTCGATGAAGCGACCGCCTCGGTCGATAACCAGACCGAACTCCTAATTCAACAAGCACTCGACGCATTGATGAAGAACCGCACCTCCATCGTCATCGCCCACCGCTTGTCCACCATTCAGAATGCCGATCGCATTTACGTCCTCGAAAATGGACAAGTCATTGAAGAAGGAACCCACGACGAACTCATCGCTCAAGATGGCCAATTTGCGGAATTAGCTAATGCCATTAAATAATCAATTCTTCTTAAATATTCGCTTTTTCTAAACGAGTTTTTTGTATTTCCAAGGGAAATAGCTCATCGAAAGAGAGGATTTTTGATCCTAATTCGACAAAACCCGCCGCTTCGCTACGTTTTTTAGAAGGCACTTCGTTGCTGCCGGATTTCTCTCCTTCGGGAGAACAGCCGGTTTTGTGCGAAGCGGCTTCGGATTGGTCTCCGAAGTCGCTTTTTCGTGCCGACATGTTCACCAATTTTTGACATACAACTTCCATGCGTTTCATTGCCTGCGCGCTCTTACTTCCCTTATCAGCCTTCGCTGAGGTCGATTTCAACCGCGACATCCGTCCTTTTCTCTCAGACAAGTGCTTTCATTGCCATGGTCCCGATGAAAAACACCGCGAAGCAGATCTGCGGCTCGACACCTTTGAAGGGGCGACCGAGGGAGGCGAATTTGAAATCCCCATCGAGCCGGGCAAACCGGATGAATCGGAAGTTATCGCCCGCATCCTCAATCTGGACCCAAAAGAAATCATGCCACCACCGGAGACCCACAAAAAGGTCACCGATAAGGAACTCGCACTTCTCAGGCAATGGATCACCGAAGGTGCCGGGTATGACGAGCCTTGGACTTACAAGTCCCCCTTCAAGAACGCCGCCCCCATCGTTCAAAGTAAGGATTGGCCGGTCAATTGGATCGACCGCTTCATTCTGGGGCGACTCGAGAAGGAAGCCATTCCTCCTTCTCCTGATGCCGATGCCGTCACCTTGATTCGGCGCCTTCACTTCGACCTCACCGGCCTTCCACCCACACCCGAAACCCGCGATCGCTTCCTGACCGCTTTCCAAAACAACCCTCAAACCGCAGTCGAAGCCGAAGTCGATCTCCTTCTCGCCTCTCCCGGCTACGGCGAACGCATGGCCATCTACTGGCTCGACCTCGTCCGCTATGCCGACACCGTCGGTTACCACGGCGATCAGGATCACAACATCTCCCCTTACCGCGATTACATCATCCGCTCGTTCAACGAAAACCTCCCCTTCGATCAATTCACCCGCGAACAACTCGCCGGAGACCTCCTCCCAAATCCCACCCAACTCCAACTCGTCGCCACCGGCTACAACCGCCTCCTCCAAACCACCCATGAAGGCGGGCTACAACAGGCCGAATACCGCGCAATCTATCAAGCTGACCGCGTCCGCAATGTCTCCGCGGTCTGGATGGGCGCCACCGTCGGATGTGCTCAATGCCACGATCACAAATACGACCCTTATACCGCGAAGGACTTCCACACCCTCGGCGCCTTTTTTGCCGACATCGACGACGAACAACACTTCAAAGCCGGAACCAATTCGCTCCCCACACGACGGCCGCCCGAAATCCCCGTTTACACACCCGCCCAGCAAGCCGAACTTGATTCACTGAACAAGAAGCTCAACGAACTCTCCAAAGGTGAACGCAACGAAATTGCCCGGCTCATTGCCGAGTCCGATTCCCGGGGTGCCGGCGCCAAAAAAGAGAAGAACCCCAGGAAGAAGAAGGATCTCGAAGCCGGCCTCATCCGCACTAACACCGCTCTTGCCAAGCTCATCGCAAATGATCAACTCGTGGAATGGAAGAAGACCGAGGCACTTCGCAAAAAGGTCGAATCAACCGCCCGCCTATGCATGATCACCCAGCCGCTCAAAACTCCCCGGGTCTCCCGCCTCCTTCCCCGCGGCAACTGGCTCGATGAGACCGGAGACATCGTGCAACCGGCGGTGCCCCATTTCATGCCACAGATCAAAAAGGAAGGCCGCCAAAACCGTCTGGATCTCGCCAACTGGCTCGTCGATCCCAAAAACGGAACCGGTGGTCTCACCGCCCGCGTCATCGCCAACCGCTTCTTCTATCTCTTCTTCGGCACCGGCATCTCCCGCTCACTCGGCGACTTTGGCGGACAGGGCCAGCCACCCTCGAATCCCGAACTCCTCGACCGCCTCGCCGTCGAATTTTACCAATCCGGCTGGGACATGAAAAAACTCGTCAAGAACCTCGTCACCTCCCGCGCCTACCGCCAATCATCGCTTGTCCCTTCCGGCCTCCAAGAACGCGACCCCTACAACGAACTTATCGCCCGCCAATCCCGCTTCCGCCTCCCCGCCGAAATGGTCCGCGACAACGCCCTGGCCCTTTCCGGACTCCTCGTCTCGGACACTGGCGGAGCATCGGTAAAGCCCTATCAACCGGCCGGATACTACCGCCACCTCAACTTCCCCGTCCGCCGCTACAAACAAGACACCGATCAGCGAATCTACCGTCGCAGCCTCTACATTCACTGGCAGCGCCAATTCCTCCACCCCATGCTCAAGGCCTTCGATGCTCCCAGCCGCGAAGAGTGCACCGCCGAACGCCCCCAATCCAACACCCCGGTGGCGGCCCTCAACCTTCTCAATGACCCCACCTTCATCGAAGCCGCCCGCGTCTTCGCCGAACGCATCATCAAGGAGTCGAAACCCGACAACCGCTCCCGCCTCGACCACGCCTTCCAAATCGCCCTCAACCGCCTCCCCTCGGACGAAGAACGCCAAACCCTCGGCCAACTCTTCAACTACGCCGAGGCCGACTTCAAAAAGAACCCCAATTCCGCCGCCGCCCTCATCAACATCGGCCAAACAAAACCCTCCAAGTCAGATCCCGTTCTCCTCGCCACCTGGACCACTGTCACAAGAGCCATTCTCAACCTAAGCGAAACCACCACCCGCAACTAAGGATATGAACGCCTCCAACTTCATCAATCGCCGCACCTTCCTCAACAACGCCGGCCTCTCGTTCGGATCCGCCGCTCTCATGTCTCAACTCATGCGCGGCGAAGGCCTGGTCGACCAATACCCCGGCCTTTCCGGATTCCCTCATCACGCCCCAAAGGCCAAGCGCGTCATCTTCCTTTGCATGTCCGGTGGTCCATCACACCTCGAGACCTTCGACTACAAACCCCAGCTCGATAAACTCAACGGACAACCCATGCCCGAGTCCTTCACCAAAGGACAACCCATTGCGCAGCTTCAGGGTCAACAGCTCAAAGTCCTCGGCCACCTCGGCAAATTTAAAAAATACGGAAAGTCCGGACAATACATCTCGGACTACATGCCCCACCACCAAAAGATGGCGGACGATATCACCGTCATTCGCTCCATGGTGACCGAGCAAATCAATCACGATCCGGCCCACACCTTCATGAACACCGGCACCGCCATCAGCGGTCGCCCTTCCATGGGATCCTGGATCAACTACGGCCTCGGCTCGGAATCGGAAAACCTTCCGGGTTTCGTTGTCCTCACCTCCGTCGGTGGCCGCAATCCCCAGCCCATCGCGTCGCGACAGTGGGGATCCGGATTCCTCCCTTCCCGCTTCCAGGGAGTCGAATTCAACTCCACCGGCGACCCCGTTCAATACGTCACCAATCCCAGCGGGGTCGATCGCCAGCACCAAAGCGCGCTCATTAAAACCATCCAAAAGCTCGACGCCCAACGAAACGAACTCGTCGACGACCCCGAGATCGCTACCCGCATCAGCGCCTACGAAATGGCCTTCCGCATGCAAGCCTCGGTTCCCGAACTCACCGACCTCTCCGGAGAATCACAGAAAACACTCGAAATGTACGGAGCAACACCGGGCGATGGCTCCTATGCCTCAAACTGCCTTCTCGCGCGACGCCTCATTGAAAAAGGCTCCCGCTTCGTCCAACTTTACCACCGTGGTTGGGACCACCATGGCGGTCTCGACAAATACATGAAGATCTGCAGCGGCCACACCGACAAAGCCACCTGGGCCCTTCTCACCGATCTCAAACAACGTGGACTTCTCGAGGACACCCTCGTGGTTTGGGGTGGCGAATTCGGACGAACACCCATGTTCCAGGGCAAAGGCGGTGCCGGTCGCGACCACCACATCAAAGGTTTCTCCATGTGGATGGCCGGAGGCGGAGTGAAGCCCGGCCTCAGCTACGGCGAGACCGACGAACTCGGCTACAATGCCGTCAAAGACATCGTCCACGTGCGCGACTTCCACGCCACCCTTCTCCATCTCCTCGGCATCGACCACCACCGCTTCTCCAAAAAATTCCAGGGCCTCGACATGCGCCTCACCGGAGTCGAACCCGCCAAAGTGATCAAAGGAATTCTCGCGTAGCCGCCAGCACCCGACTTTTCACCTCTTCCCAAGTCTGCTCGTTCAAAAAAAACAGGATCAGGCTCCTCCTCCGCGTCGTCAAACCACGCCAAGCTTTTCAAAACCATGAAGGTCTCGGCATTGGGAAACTTTCGCGAAAACCACCCCAACATCTCTTCCAGAGAATGCCGCTTCAAAAGGGCCGCGATATCGACAAAGTCCTTTTTCGAACCCCGCCCCACAAGTGCCGATAGCTTCATCGCGACGTTGTCCGGTAACGAAGCCAAGGCAACTCCCTCGTGCAGCTCAACCGGACTCAGCAAAGAATAACGATAACCGGGTAACTCCACCTTCGTCTTTTGAAGAGTCAGACAGGCTGAACCTTTCGTTCTTTGCAAAATCAAAGCCCCTTCACCAACAATCTCCTCAAGCTTGGAAAGCTCCGCCTCCGGATCGAACTCTAACGAAGTGAAAAAGTCCAAATCCACCGAAACCCGATGGCCCAGACGCAAAGCCAGCGCAGTCCCACCCGCGAGATAAAACCCTGAATCCGCCAAAGGCTCACTGATGACCTTTAGTAGGTCCAGTGTGTGGCGCGGGATGACGCCCAATATCAAGCGTGTCACGATCCACATCCCAAAAGAGATGGGACGAGAAAGCAGACAACGAAGTAGCGGGTTTCATTTCTTACGGAGGCTAGCATCTGCATCTCCAAAAACAATTCACGATCTTAGCGTTTCAATCATTCCTAGTCACGGGAATCAAGAGGTCTCGCCCCATGCGCCTTGAGCAACTCAACACACTTCTCAGCATCGTTTTTTCTACCAATCGCTCTCTCAAGCACCGTTTCCGTTGCTTGCACAAAATTCACATTTGCCCCTTTCTCAATCAGAAATTCGACCGCTTCAAGCTCAGCTGATTCTGCCGCTTCCACGAGAGGATAAGAGCCACCCCCTCCTGCCCAAGTGGGCGAAACCAAAGGATCAGCGCCTTTCGCAATAAGCCGCTCCATTTCACGGACATCCCCACTTCTCGCAGCATCATTGAAGTCCCACTGAACCCCATGTCGCCCATCCGACAAAAGGACCGGCGCATACAAGCCGAGGCAAATACCAGCAATAAGCGAGACGATCGTAACGTTCAGAGTTTTTGACATGACTTTAGAGTCGGAAAAAGTTGAATGAACTCAACAGGTGATAAAGGAACCTTTCAGGAGAAGCCTCCTCTTCAAAGTGTTTTCAAAAAATCACGAATGGCCCCGATCTCCAACGACCGGGCTGTCCCGGTTTTAGATGCCATAAAAAGCCCCAACACTCTGCCCCGACTATCGACCAAAGGAGCTCCCCGGTGCCCCGGGCTCCCATCGAGGGCCACTCTGGAGGAGGATTGGTTTTGCCACGTTTCGAGTGGAACCATGATCGTCCCCTTTGAGGAGACTGCGGCATTCATTTTCGAATCGGAAAACCCAAAGAGAGTCACCCGACCACCTGGTTTCAGATCGATGCGACCAGCCAAAGGTAACAATTCATGGCCGACGTGATCAATTTTGAGAGCAGCGATGTCGTGGCCGGATGAAAAACCCCGAACAGCCGCAGGAAACTTGCGGCCATCTTCCAGGACCACCGTGAGCGCGTGCGGATTGCCGTCGCCATCAAGCAAACCGTGTTTGCAGGTTAAAAGATGCCCACCCTGTTGATAAAAGAATCCCGTCCGATGCCCTCCGGGCACCAACACCCTCACACATGCCGGGGCGGCGAAGCGATCCAGGACAGCCTCTCCCAGGGCCTGATAGGAACTTGTGCCAAGGTCAGGATACTTGAGTCGCAGACCCTTCGCTTTCTCCAGTTTCCCGATTCTCTCCCAACGGTTCATCGCCGAACCGGGATGCCCCTCCGCCAACATTTGATTGGCCAGCCTGGCCCCCACCCGGAACCTCGCGAGATCATTTCCGGAGAGACGGTAAAAGTCATACGAGAGCTCGAAGTCGCCTGCATCAGCCGCATGATTGGCCAGGGTCAACCAGCGCTCCTTGTTCTCTCCCCGTTGTTTCAAGAACTGAGTCCGGGATTCATCATAATTGAGCGAAGGGCTCCCCACCCAGGGAGTGCGTTTCACAATCGCCTGCATCAATTCCGCAAGAATCAAAAGAGTTTCGTCCTCCTTGGAAAAGAGCAGATCGCCAAGCATTTTCTCAAAATCGGCAATCTCTTCCGCCCACTCTTTCGTGTGGCTCTCATGCTCCGTTTTATTATCGTTCCTCAATCCCCGGGCCTTCCGAAAAGCCGCCGAAGCCGCTCCTTTGTTCACATCTCCATGCACATTGGGCTTGAGCCATCGCCTGCCATTTTGATCAAGCTGCTTCGCCTTCTCCTCCCGTTCATCGGCAGCCTTCTTACCGGCAAGAACCTTGTGCTCTTTTGTGAAAATCCGCTTCACACTTCGGTGAACTTTTTTGCCCAGGGTCACAGTGCGGGCATCCCCCTTCTCAATCAAGTCATCGAGTTTTTTCAAAACCCCCTTCGCCGCCGTCAGCGAGGGATCCTTGAGATCAGCCACCACCCCGGACAATTCCGAGCCCCTCAAACAAGAGATCAGACCAATCAGGACTAGAAAAAGACGAAGAAATTTCATTGAGACTCTCAACAGATGTGGACCGGGAATTGCGAAGGTTCAAGCACAGGAATTCCAGCTCAACTCCATGACTTTCTCGCTTGCCCATTCGGCTACCGCGGAGCACAACCTCACCCACATGTCTGGAAATACCAAAGTCGCGATCATCGGAGCCAGCGGATACACCGGTCTGGAACTCCTCCGACTCGTATTCTGCCATCCCAAAGCGGAAGTTGTCGCCATCACCTCACGTGCGAATTCCGGCAAGAAAGTGACCGAGGTTTTTCCTCGCTTCGAAGGCCATCCGGGCACCGACATCCGTTTCATCGATCCCGATATGGAATCCGTCGCCGCAACCGGAGCTGACGTGGCATTCCTCGCCCTTCCCCACGGAGCGGCCGCCCCTTTCGCCAAAGATCTTCTCGAACGTGGACTCAAGGTCATCGATTTAAGTGCTGATTTCCGACTCGATGATCCTGATGTCTATGCGGACTTTTATGACCAGCCCCACCCGGCTCCCGAGCTTCTAAGCGAAGCGGTCTTTGGTCTTCCCGAAGTCTATCAAGATGAGATCAAAGCCGCCCGCCTCGTGGCTTCCCCCGGCTGCTACCCGACCTCCATCATGCTGCCCCTTCTCCCTCTCCTCAGCGCGGGATTGCTTGACCATGAATCGATCACCGTTTCATCCATGAGCGGAGTCAGCGGAGCGGGCCGAAAAGCCGACCTCTCCCTCATCTTTGCAGAGGTCAACGAAAGCGTCCGATCCTACGGCCTTCCCCGTCATCGCCATCTCTCCGAAATCGAGCAGGAACTCGGAAAAGCCGCCGGAGAAAAAGTCACGATCTCTTTCGTCCCCCACCTGATCCCGGTCACCGCCGGAATTTGCACCACGACATTCGCCAAACTCACCGGGGATTTCGAGCAAGTTGGACCGGCCCTCGAACAAGCCTACCGCGATTGCCCCTTTGTCCGCCTTCGAGGTGCCGGAGTATCGCCCGACACCAAACATGTCACCGGGACCAACTACGTCGACATCGGCTGGCATCACGATGCCCGCACCGGTCGACTCATTTTACAGAGCACTGAAGACAATCTTGGCAAGGGAGCTGCTGGTCAAGCCATCCAAAGTTTCAACTTAATGGTAGGAAATTTGGAAACTGTCGGGTTGCAAAACCTTTAAAATTAAATCAGTCTGACCGATCATATGGATCTTCCTTACTCCAGAATCAAAGGCGGTGTCTGCGCGGCCCGCGGCTTTCTGGGCAGTGCGATATCGTGTGGAATTAAGGACCCAAAATCCGACCGCCTGGACCTCAGCCTGATCTACTCGGATCGGGAATGCCTCTCCGCCGGCATGTTCACCCAGAACCGGGTCAAAGCCGCTCCCGTCCGGATCTCCCAGATCCATCTTCGCTCAAAGAAGGTCCGCGCCATCATCACCAACAGTGGAAATGCCAACGCCTGCACCGGACCCGACGGCATGCAGGACGCCCGGAACATGACCAAGGAAACCGCGCGACATCTCAACCTGGCCCAAAAAGAAGTCGCCGTCTGTTCCACCGGCGTCATTGGTCTTCCAATGCCCATGATGAGGATCGAACCTCACTACGAAGCCTTGGTCAATGGCCTCGAAGACAAAAAGGGCAACGACGTCGCGAAGTCCATCATCACCAGCGACACCCATGAAAAGGAATTCGCAATCTCGTTTGAGATTGGTGGCAAGCGGATCCGCATTGGGGGCTGTGCCAAAGGAGCCGGCATGATCAACCCGAACATGGCAACCATGCTGTGCTTCATCACCACCGATGCCAACGTGGGTCAAAAGTGCCTGGACCTGGCCGTCGCTCAAGCCGTCGAAAACACCTTCAACCGTATTACCATCGACGGCGACACCTCGACCAACGACTCGGTCATCGTCCTCGCAAATGGAGCTGCCGATAACAAACTCATGCGACGTGGCAGCAAAGAGTGCGGAGATTTTTGCCATGCCATGGAGTTCGTGATGAACAGGCTCGCCAAAGCGATTGTGCGGGATGGCGAACGCGTGACTAAATTCGTCAAACTCCACGTCAAGGGAGCCCGCAATGATCTCGATGCCAAAAAGGTCGCCCAGGCCGTCGCCAATTCTTCACTCGTCAAAGCCTCCTGGAATGGCGAAGACCCAAACTGGGGACGCATCATTCACGCTGTCGGATATTCCGGAGCCAGCATCAAAGAAGAATTCATTAACATTTCCTATGGCTCCAAGCTTGCCTGCGAAGGTGGCCTACAAGGAAAAACAAACCCGGAGGTCCTTCGAAACATCGTCAGCAAACCCGAGTTCGAAATTACCATCGACCTTGGCATCGCCACTGGCACCCACTGCATCTACGCCTCCGACCTTTCCCCGGAATATGTCGAATTCAATCGCTCGGAGTATGCCTATTGGAAGCAGGCCAAGCGGGACGGCTTGGTCTAAGCAAGATCCAGAGCCCGGGCGAGTGCTCCGATGATCGCCTCACCTTCTTCGATCCCCACCGAGAGGCGGAGCAGGTTCGGTGAAACACCACAGGCTTCCGCCCAGTCGAGTTCAAAGTAGTGGGCCAGCATCGTGTATGGACTCGCCAAGGTGAAATCCGTTCCCAGACTGGGTCCTTTGCAAAGCTCCAGGGCATCGTAAACCTTTGGCATTTTACGGGGTTGCTTCAAGGTAAACGAAACGAGCCCACCGTAGCCTCCCTCATTTCTTCGAATGAGGTTGTATTCATGTGGCGTGTTGTATTTGGGATACCATACCCGTCCTACCGCCGGATGTTCATGAAGGTAATCTGCCACCAATTCACCATTCTCATTGGAACGTTGAACCCTCTCACGATAGCTCTTCATATTAGAAATCAGAACACGGCAGTCAGCACTATAGAGTCTCGATCCTCCGTTGGTGTCCTCGCTGAGAAAGGAACGAAACTCCGTTGCCCAGGGTGAGTTCTCATTGAGCGTGACCATTCCCGCCATCACATCACCCGTGCCCGAGACCCACTTCGTCAGGCTCGTCGTGACCAAATCGGCATACTTCAGAACGTCCAGGTTCACCGAACTTGCAACCGTATCATCCACGACCAATGGAACACCGCCTTGTCGGCAGGCTTCCGAAACTCTGGGAAGATTCACGGTCCGCAAAAGCGGATTACTTGGAACCTCGCAAAAGACCGCCGAAAACTCCCCTTCCTGGATCCGGCGAACCGCGGCATCGAAATCCTCGCCATCCGCATCATAAAGAAAAACCACCCCGTTCCCAAAACGCTCCTGAACCTTCAGAGCATCCACATAAGGAAACTCAAGTTGCAGGGTCTTTTTACTGGGGAAAAGGTTCATCACCGCACGATAGGCCGAAAAAATCCCCGCCATCCCGCTCTCGTAAATATAGTGATCATCCAGCTCGGCTCCGGAAAACTCCGAAAGCTGCTGCTTCAAAATGACCGTCGATCCACCCTCCGGCTCCTTCTCGTTTAAGAGGTCCTCAGCCTGTCGACTGCTGATAATCTCTCCTGTAAAACGCCAATACTCCATCGCGACTCCAATCGCGGTCTCAGGGACAATGAGAGCCTGCATCCCCTCATCGTAACTCGCGATCCGGGTTGCCACCGCCAACTTTCGCTCCACATACCGCTGAGCCCCCTGGGCCGCCCGCTTATGGGGAAAGACAATTGCCCGCTTCCCGGTCTCGGCAATCTCCTCGGTCGCCTTCGCAAATACCCGCTTCACCAGCGGATGAAGGAAAAATCGCGGATAGCCGGCCTCCATTTTCTTGATGACACGGTCCCGCCCCTCCTCGTATCCGATCACCGAATCCCAGGTCGGAAGCGACACCGCACACGCATGGGTCGTATCCGGCATGGGGCGGCCCATCGACCGCGCATTCCAAAGAGGTTGTTTGAGAAGATCCCGCACGGCGCGATTTCTGACCGCTCGAGAGCACTTTCGCAAGCCCCGCTTTCGTGATAATTCCGTTGACACCAGCTTGGGCCATCCCTAGCTTGCGCGCCCCTTAAAGCAAGTCGGATTCCCCGACGGGCCCAACGGAACCCAGAAAAACTATGAAAACGTTTTCAGCAAAACCAGCTGACGTCGAGCGTTCATGGCACATCATTGATGCCAAGGACCAGATCGTCGGAAAAGTCGCCGTGGAGGCAGCCCGCCTCCTGCGCGGAAAGCACAAGGCCATCTTCACGCCTCACATCGACACCGGTGACTTCGTCGTCATCATCAATGCCGAGCACGCCCGGTTCACCGGGAGCAAGGAGAGGCACAAGATCTATGCCCGCCACTCCGGTTACGTCGGTGGCCAGACCATCGAAACTCCATCGAAAGTGCGCCAGCGTCGTCCCGAGCTCATTCTTGAGTGGGCCGTCAAAGGCATGGTTCCCAAGAACAAGCTGGGTGCCGCCCAAATGAAAAAGCTCAAGGTTTATGCAGGTGAAGAACACCCGCACGAAGCCCAGGAGCCCAAAGCCGTTACTCTTTAATTCCAACTCATTCATCTAAAATACCATGAGCGAAACTTTTACCGCAACCGGACGTCGTAAGAAAGCCGTTGCCCGCGTCTGGCTGACCGCCGGAACCGGAGAAATCACCATCAACGGAGATCCCTTCGAAGAGGTCCTCACCACCCTCACTTTGCAGGGTACGCTTCTCGAGCCTCTTGAAATCACGAGCCTGAAGAAACAGTTCGACGTCAAGGCGATCTCCCGTGGAGGTGGCATGAATGGCCAGGCCGACGCCATCAAGCTCGCGATTTCCCGCGCGCTGATCCTTCACGACGCCGAGCTTCGTCCCGCCCTGAAGGCCGCCGGCCTTCTTCGCCGTGACCCACGTGCCCGTGAGCGCAAGAAGCCCGGCCAGCCCGGAGCACGCAAGCGCTTCCAGTTCTCCAAGCGTTAATCCGCCCAAAGAACCCAACCTTTCAAAAAGCCGCCTCCTACGGGATGCGGCTTTTTTTATGGCTCAACCCCGCACGCTTGCTAACAAAACGCCCTGCAAAATCGAGGGAAGAGATCCTTCCCCCCAAGGTTTCAAAGCTACCCGATCGCCCGGGCCGCTTTGATCGTGTTCTTCATCAAGAGAGCAATCGTCATCGGCCCCACTCCGCCGGGAACGGGGGTAATGGCCCCTGCTTTTCCGGCAACTTCGTCGTAGGCAACATCACCACAAAGACGATAGCCGCGCTTGGCCCCGGCGTCCTCGACCCGGTTAATGCCCACATCGATGACCGTGGCTCCTTCTTTGACAAAGTCGGCACGAATGAATTCAGGAATGCCCACTGCTGCCACGAGAATATCCGCCCGTCGACACACCTCCGCCAAATCCTTCGTTCTCGAATGTGCCACCGTGACCGTCGCATCACTTCCCCTCGCCATGAGCAAGAGCGCCATTGGCTTCCCCACAATCATACTGCGTCCCACCACCACCGCTTCCGCGCCCGCCGTCCCGACTCCCGCCGATTCCAAAAGCCGCATGCACCCCGCAGGTGTGCATGGCACAAATCCGGTCTGATCTTCCAAAATCAGCTTGGCCACGTTCTCGGGATGAAATCCATCCACATCCTTCGCGGGATCGATCGCACGCACAATGGCTTCCTCATCAATCTGTGGCGGAGGGGGAGATTGCACCAAAATCCCATGAATCGCGGGATCGGCATTCAACCGCTCGACCGTTTCAAGCACCTCTTTCTGGGTCGCCTCCTTCGACAAAACGATCTTCTCCGAGTGGATTCCAAGTTCAGCACATTTGCGAACCTTGGAATTCACATAAACCTGGCTGGCGGGATCTTCGCCCACCAAAACCACCGCCAATCCCGGCGTGATTCCATTTGCCTTCAACTCGGAAATCTCCGCCGCACATTCGGAGAGCACTTCCGTCGCCACTTTTTTTCCGTCAATGATCGTCGCCATGATTGTCTTGGCCTTTGGTGATACCTTCCAACAGGGAATTCTCAAGTCTAAGCCGCTCTTTCTCGAAGCCCTCCTCATCCAACTCCCTGGGAACCACGATCGGATCGCGGAGAGTCAGCCGCACTTTGCTGAAGGGTTTGGGGATTTGGAAACGATCCCACGTTTTCAAAGTCCAGCACGAAAGATATTCGAAATGCATCGGCACCACCAAAAGCCCGGTGGTTTGCGCAATCTTCACCACACCCGGCTGCAGTTTGTATCGCGGCCCCCTGGGACCATCGGGAGTAAAGACCAGGTCCTTCCCCTGTTTTGCGGCACGACGTAACGCCACGATTGCTGCCGCGCCCCTCCGGCTGCTCGATCCATGAACAGCGCCCACCCCAAAGACTTTCACTGCCGAAGCCAGTATCGCGCCATCTTTGCTCGCACTCGTCAAAACGACCACCTCCCGTTTGGGATACATTTTTCGCCAAAGATACGGCGATACCATGATCTGGTTGTGCCACAACACATGAATCATCGGCTCCTTTCTCTGATTGAGCTTCTCCACGTCCCCCACGATCTCGCGACGCAGGGTCATCCCCAGTAGCCGGATCAACCACCCGCCGAGACACCCGCTCGCACGGGCCTTCCACGAGGATCGGATTTCATTTTGGGAAGCCACAATCTTAAACCAGGAAGCCGGCACCGATCAGGGTTTCGGCGAGATACTGCTGCTTCGACAGCTGCTCGAGGTAAAATTCATGACGCTCCTCATCAGGTTCGCACCAGGATTCGGAATCGATCAATACCGAGTAATCAGACATCTCCGCAAAAGTGAGATTCTCCCCCCCTTGCTGAAAATAGGTCACCGCCGCATGAATGGCCGCTCCGAGTGCCGCACCTTCATGAGTCACCAAAGCGCAACTTGGAACCCCGGTCACGTCAGCGATCAATTGACGCCAAAACTTGCTCCTCACTCCACGCCCGGTGACCCGGATATTTTGAAAGTCATACTCAAGCTCCACCATCCGGTGATACCCGTAGGCCAGGCCCGAGGCGATTCCCTCCAAGGTAGCGCGGGCCACATTGGACTGCGTATAATTCAGCGCGGTGATCCCATGTAACATCCCCTCGCCCTTGTCACCCGAATTACCATGCCCCAGCGGCAGAGCCATCAATCCACCGGAACCCACCGGAGCCTGGGTCGCCGCCTGCTCCATCTCCAGGCCGGACCAACCGTAATGCCTGCGAATCATTTCCATCGAAGCAACCGCACGTTCCTCCGTAAAATGGGACAGCCATTGATCGGTGGCATCGCACCACAGATCAACCTCGCTGCGCGCATCCACTCTTGCTTCTTTGCTCGTGCCCCAAACTGTGCCCGAAGTTCCAAAATCCAGAACCGCCGTTCCCGGATCAACCGTTCCCGATCCCAGCGCCCGCATCATCGAGCGACCACTGCCAATCCCAACGATCATCTCGGTTTTCAAACCCCAACTCTTCGCGATCTCACCACGGAGCGGCCCCAAAAGTTTCTCGGATTCCGCCAGCGGGGAAAGCATACTCGAAAGGTTTGGATCAACGAAATCCAAGATGGACTTGCACCATTGCCTGTTCGGCACATCAAAAAGTCCCGTCCGCGACGCATCGCCAGCTTCCGTCTTTTTGACTCCCGTGAGCCAGTAATTGATGAATTCCCTCGATTGCATCACCGAGGTCGTCTTCTCAAAATGATTGGGCTCCCGTTCCTTCACATAGAGCAATTTGGTCACCAGCGAATCAACCTCGAGCCGGTTTCCAATCAATTCACTCAAACCAGGCGAACCTCCAAAGGCACGGTTGAGTTGCTGAAGCTGCTTGGTTCCCGAAGTATCACCCGCGATTTTCGACGGACGAACGATCTGATTTTTCTCATCCAACAGGACCAGCCCCTTCGACTGCGCCCCCACCGACATCGCCACCACCTTGTCACGCCCGACTCCCAGCGAATCGAGACATTCCCTCACCGTCTTGTCGAGAGCGGCAATCCACATCGCGGGATCCTGCTCCTGACTCCCGATCGGCACTCCTTCCACCAATGAATGAACCTCACTGGCGGAAGCCACAACGGTCGCAGTTTCCAAATCCACGACGATGGCCCTGGTCTCTGACTCTGCTGATTCGACTCCGAGAAAATACATGGGGGTTTTCTGCTCCGATAGAAACGTCTCAAGACCGTCGTGACAAGCTCCATCATCTTTTGGAAGACGAGTTGATTTGCCGGAACCACCTAACTTTCGCAAGATCGTCGCGATGAACCGCAGAAGAGCCTTCCCTTTATCCGGCAGCGTCCTCTCCGCTGCCTCGCCCAGTCAGGCTCAAGGAATTTAAAAAGGGCATGACACTTCTGGAAGCCCGGCTCAAACTCCGTAAGATCTCACGTGTGGGAATCTCCCGATTGTCTCTTCGTTCTTTCTGTTCCTCCGAAAAAAGAACGCTGGAGTTAGCGGCACTCCGCTCCTACTTTCCCCCAAGATCATGATCACCGTCACCGAAAAAGCCGCGAGCGAACTTACTGCCCTGTTGGCCTCGAAAGACGCACCCGAGGGCTCGGGCCTTCGCCTCGGCGTGGAGCGTGGTGGTTGTGCGGGATTGGCCTACACCATGCGTATTGGAGAACCCGAGGAGGGCGATGAAATCATCAATCTCAACGGAACCCGCTTCATCGTCGCTCACGACTCCTTCGACTTCCTCACCGGATGCACCGTGGATTTTGCCGACGAACTTTCAGACCGCGGCTTCAAGATCTTCAATCCCAATGCCTCCCGCTCCTGCGGTTGCGGGACTTCTTTCGAGCCATCCGAGGAAGGAAAAAAGCCGGCCTACGACCCGGCTCTTGACGGAACAAACTGCAAATAGCCCAGTTTTCATGCCTTTTCCCGATCCCGATCATTACGGCAGAAAACGCCCGCCCATATTTTGGTGGATGCTGGCCAACGTCCTCGCCATTGCTTTTGCCATCTCCGCCTGGATTGTCTGCCTGAATCTCTTCCGCGATCCCACCCACCCTACGAGTTACAAGCTCATGATGAAAGTGGGGCGCATTGATCCCCTCGAATCCTTCACCCGTGAAAAGACCAATGATCGTGTCAAAGTGCCCGATCCCCAGAAGGTTCAAACACCCCAGCAATTGGAAATTCAGTTTCAGAGCTACAGCAATTCTGATCTCGAGGCCATCAACCAAGAGCTTAAGCGGGCCTATCTCACAAATTTTAAGAAGCCCAAATTCTTAACCTATGTCACCGGAGAGTTCCGTATCATCGGAGTAAAAGCGCTGACCGAAGAGGACTTTTTAGCTTCGGGGGTCGTCGTAAAAGCCCAGGCTCTTGTTCGCCCGGATGCCGTGGCGGACCCCATCCCTTACCCCGTTTTCATCGAGTGCCTTTTCCCCAGTCAAAACGCCACTCCCGGAAGTTTTCAGGTCGGAAACACATTAATGCTGGAAAAAAATCGGGACTGTGCCGCTGTTCTTAATGTGGGAACGACTGAATTTGAAGATCGCAGCGCCTTGTTTTTGACCTTGGTGCCGTTAGCCGCTGTAGAATACACGCCGGAAGAAGGAGAGTCTTTTAAAATCACTCCTCCGAGAATGGCCAATCTGGAAGGCTCCCTTCCAGCCTTTCCCTAGATAAAAAACAATGAGCTGGAGTTCCTACCATCGCGAATCGCGCTGGGCCGGATGGAAACGCTGCTTCAAGCGTTTCTGGGAATTTGCGTGGAAAGGCGGTCTCACCCTGCTGGTCCCGGTCCTCCTCGCCATTGGCTGGTATGCCTATCAAGCCAGCAAGTATGACCTCGCCGAAGTGGCTCGAATGCCTGCACGCACGGTTTTGGTGGACCGCGGAGGGGTGGAATTTGGCACCATTCACGGAGAGAATCGTCGCCTTGTGGAACATGATGAGATTCCTGAATTTCTGAAAACCAGCCTTTTCGCTCGCGAAGATGCACGCTTTCTGGAGCACGAGGGAGTCGACTTCATGGGCTTGGCTCGCGCCACTTTACGCAATGTCAAGGATCTCGATTTCACCCAGGGAGCCTCCACCCTCTCGATGCAATTGGCTCGCAACACCTACGACCTCCGGGAAAAAAAATCCCTCAATCGAAAATTCCTCGAAATCGCTCTCACCTACCGGGTTGAGTCAAAGTTCTCCAAAAAAGAAATTCTCACCCACTATCTCAACCGAATCTACTTCGGGGCCGGATGCAATGGCATCGAGGAAGCCTCTCTCACCTACTTTGGCATCCCCACTTCTCAGCTCAGTCAGGGACAATCTGCTTTGCTGGTCGGTATCATCCGGGCTCCCCACGCCTGCAGTCCATGGCGAAATCTCGAGGGAGCCATCAAACAACGCGACGAAGTTCTCGCCCGTCTCGTCACGACCGAAGCAATTTCACAAACCGAAGCAAACAAGATCAAAAAAGCCCCTCTCAATCTCCGCAACCCTGATTCTGAAAGGATCGAAACCAGCCACGGTGCCCGTGTCCTTCGACGGCCCCTTGAGATCGTTTTGAATGACACCCAGATCACCACCGGAGGCCTTCGCGTCATCACTTCCATCGACTTTGAGTTGCAACAAGGGATCGAAGAACTCATCCGGAAAACTCCCCTTCCCACTGGTTGTCAAATGGCCGCCCTGGCCCTCGATCCCCGCAATGGAGACATTCTCGCTGTTGTCGGCTGTCGCGGGACGAACCCCACCGGCTTTAACCGCGCACTTGATTCACACCGGGACCTGGGTCCGGGGTTGATCGAACCGCTCATCGGGACCATCGCCCTCGAACGCGGTCACCTCCCAATCAAAGGAAACCCGGTCACCACCGGTCGGCAGCTTGAGGAGCAGGATGCCAGACAACTCCTCAAGCGCTTCGGATTCGAAGGAAAATTTGGTAACGGGGATGACCTTTTTCGGGGAACCTTGAGTGTCTCCTTACTGGAACTTGCCACGGCATACGCCACCATTTTGCAGCGCGGCTCACGACCCACGCCCGTTTTTGTCCGTGAACTCCTTCACGAAGAAAAAACCCTCTTTCGTCGTCCTCCTGCGTTTTTTCCGGCCTTCTCAAAGCACTCCCGACTCAGCACAATCCCCCGACATCTCGGCGGAATGTCCCTTCCCAAATGCGACCTTTGGGCTGCTGCTCTCGACGAGAAAAAGGTCATCGTCGTCTGGGCCGGATACGACAAACCACGCGCCCTGGAACTTGGGGAAGGTGTGACCGCAGGAATCAAGGATGACCTCGAAATGCTCCTCCGTCATTGAGTTAGATTTTTCCAAGCAGCTGGCTCCGGCTGCAATCGACCAGGAACCCGGTCAGGGACCGCCGCCCCAGCAAAAGCGGACATTTCATCGAAGCCCGGCAGGTCAGGCTCACCAAGAGATCATGTTCGGCCTCATCAAGCGTCCCGGCGGTGATCTCGATGAAGTAACGTTTGGAAAAAACTCCATTCTCACTTTTCAACCGCTTCATAAAAATCACCGGAGCTTCGCACTCCAGATCATCAATCGTCTTAAACCGGACCCAGTCCGCTCCGTTCTTCTCAAACGGTTCAATGTCAGTTGCATGGAGTGATGAACTCCTCGCTCCCGTATCCACCTTCCCCCGCACCCAATCGACCCCATGCTCGGGAATCGAAAACCACTCGCGTCGTCCAATGATCGGTTTCATGTTTCGCCCGTCCCAGGGCAGACCTAAACTCATTCCCCTTTCCTCTCTCAGCAAGCTCATTTCCGGCATTGTTTATAAAGCTCAAAGTGTCATCATATTTCTTCCTCTCTATGACCTCACGATTTCCCGCTCTCATCGCAACTTTTTCACTCGGTTTTTTTTCAACCGGCTGGAGTCAGGAAACCTCCATGGTCGTCACCAGCGCCAGTGATGATGGACCGGGCTCCCTTCGCGAGGCCATCGCGGAAATCGATGAAGGAGGAACCATCACCTTCTCTTCGAGTTTAAATGGCGCAACCCTCATCCTCTCGGGGAATCAGCTTACCATCACCAAGAGCCTTGTGATCGATGCCTCCTCGCTCGGCAACGGCCTGACCATTGATGCGGACGGCAGTGAAGAGACCCGCCGACGAATTTTTGAAATTCAGCCGACAGCAGAAGTCACCATTGCCAATCTGAGCCTCTCCAATGGCTTCACCGCGAATGGGGATGACGGAGGTGGCTTATTTGACGGACAGGGTGACGATGCCAACGGAGGTGGAGCGATCTTCAATGAGGGCAGACTCACCCTCTTCGATTGCACTTTCACCGACAATCAAACCGGCAATGGGGGAAATGGCACCTTTGGAATAGGCGGCTATGGCGGCCACGGCGGAGCCATTGCCAACTACGGGGCACTCTTCATGACCGACTGCACCTTCACCACCAACCAGACTGGCATCGGCGGGACTGGCGGCGGCGGAGAAGGTGGATATGCCTCGGGTGAACGTGGTGGTCCCGGCGGCGATGGTGGAGCAATTTCCAATGCCGTTAACTGCACCCTTACAATGACGGGCTGCACTCTCGCCAATAACAAAGCGGGAGACGGAAGCCGGGGCGGGGACGGCGTCAATTTTTTTGGCGACGGTGGAACGGGAGGGCTTGGCGGCTCGGGCGGAGCCATCGTCAACGACGGGACTTTGACCATGACAAACTGCACCTTAACCGAAAACCAAACCGGAGCTGGCGGCGAAGGGGGAAATGCCGAATTGCGAGATGGTGCCGATGGCGGCAGGGCGGGTCATGGCGGAGCCATCCAAAATGGCGTCGGAGCCTCACTCACTCTCATCCATTGCACCCTCACCATCAATCAGACGAACTCCGGAGGATTGGGAGGCTTTGAAGGAGAGCGCGACTTCCGCTCGGGAGATCCCGGAGGCGATGGCCAGGGAGGCGGAATTTCCAACTCTGGCTCGGTGAATCTAACCAACACGATCGTGTCTGCCAACGTCTCTACCACCGATAGAGACATCTTCGGGACGGTGACGGAAAGCGGGACAAACATTCTCAATTCCGACTTCCCCGTTCTCCTCCGGCCTCTCGGCGACTACGGTGGTCCGACTTACACCATGCCCCCGCTTCAGTCCTCACCCGCAGTCGATGGAGCAGGAACGACCGACCCCATGGGAACGGACCAAAGAGGATTCAATCGCTTCGCTGATGGCGACAGTGACGGCACCTCCGCCCTTGATATCGGAGCCATCGAGCTTCAGGGGGCAGGAGTGGAATTTGACCTTCTTTTCTCACTCGATTCCGATGGAGATGGTCTCAACACAATTGAAGAGATGGTCCTTGGAACTGATCCTTTGGTCCCGGACAACAATGGTTTGAGCAATCTCAGTGTCACCGGATTTGACCATACCACCGGAATTCCCACCCTTGGTTTTACCTACCGCGATGCAGGGGTCAGATTAAGAATCACCCGCTCCCCCGACCTCATCACCTTTGAGACAATCGTCGCCGACTCTGAGTCCACCGATGGCTTTGAAGCCTCGTCTGGAAACTCCCGGGTTCAACTACAAGACGCAGCCCCTCCGGTCGGTCGCGCATTCTATCGCCTCGAAATCATTCGCCCTGAATGAAACTTTAAGAGGCCACTTTGGTATCGAAGCCATAGCTCTCCATCATCCTTGATGGCAGGACTGCCCCACGCCAAACTGCTCTCCCGCCGGCACCAGTCACTTCAGAAGTGACTTCGCCATCTCACGTGCCTGCGTTCCACCGCCACCGAGCATCCTCACCAGTTCATCGATCCGGGCCTCACCCGTGACCTCGGTCAACGAGGAAAGGGAACGACCTCCCTCCACTCGCTTCTCGACCAGAAAGTGTTGATGTGCCACCGCGGCCACTTGCGGAAAGTGGGTGATGGCAACAACCTGATGCCGTTCTCCAAGACTCGCCATTTTTTCGCCCACCGCCCGCGCGATCTCACCTCCCACATTGGCATCGATCTCATCAAAAACCATCAAGGGCGTGGAGTCCTGGTCCGCGAGAGCATTCTTCACCGCAAGCATCACACGGGAGATCTCACCACTCGACGCAACCTGGCGCAATGGCTTCAAAGGTTCTCCGGGATTGGGGCCAAAGAGATATTCCACATCTTCCAATCCATGCGGGCCCGGCTCGTCGCGTGCCGACAATTGCACCTCAAACTCAGCCTGCTTAAAGCCCAAATCCACCAAATGGCTCCGCACTTCCCCGGCGAGATCCGGAGCAAGCTTCTTGCGCTTGGCACTAATCTTTCGAGCTGCCGAACGGATCTTTTTAAGAGCATCATCGACCCCCTGCTTGAGCCGAGCGAGATACTCCTCGCGGTTATCGGACCCTTCGAGACGTTGCCGGGCATCCTCGGCATGATCGAGGGCATCCTGCAGTGTCGGGCCATACTTGCGCTTGAGAGACTCCACCAAATTAAAACGTTCCTCGACCTCTTGCGCTTCGGAAGGGTCAATCTCCAATTCGTCAAGATACTCCACCACGCTCCTCTCGAGTTCCTGCATCTGCACCACCGAGCTTTCAACCTCTTCCGCAAGATCGGAGATCGCCGGGTCAATGTTACGAATCTCCGAGGTTGCCCGTTGCAAATCCTCCAATCCGGGAGAGATCGTATCACTGATCAAATTCACCGCCTTCCCGGCCAATTCACCCAATCTACTGGCATTGCTGGTGCGTCGATAACGCTCTTCGAGCTCTTCCTCTTCGCCCGCCTTAATCTCCGCGGCATCGATTTCCTCGACTTGAAAGCGAAGCAGCTCTTTTTCCTGATCACTGATCTCGCGTTGAGCCCGCGCCGTCTCATATTCATCGGCCGCTTCACGCCAACCGGCCCACTTTTCGCGGTAAACCGAGACCTCCTTACCTGCGGCGCCATAGGCATCAAGAAGAGCCCGTTGACGCTCGGGCGATAGGAGCGATTGATGATCGTGCGGACCGTGAAGATCCACGAGGTGCTGCCCAATGCGCTTCAACACGCCAAGGGTCGCCGCTCCGTTGTTAACGAACTGCTTGTTCGATGACGCCCCGACAACCCGACGAATGATGAGTTCATTCTCATCGCAGGGATCAAGCCCGACCTCTTCAAGAATGACATCAATGACCGAAGAGTCAGCCAGTTGAAAAATGGCCTCCACCGTGCACTGGTCCTCCCCTGTTCGGATCAGCCCCTTATCGGCCCTTTCCCCGAGAATAAGTTTCAGCGCGCCCACGATCACGGACTTGCCCGCGCCCGTCTCACCGGTCACACCGACAAGCCCTCTGCCAAGGTCCCATTCAAGTCGATCAACGAGGGCGAGATTACGGATCTTTAGGAGTGTAAGCATTCGGGTTTTGCGGTGTCGGAGTGATTATGCAATTCTCACGCGTTCATGCAACGATGAGTGACGAAGGATCTGACTGCCGTTTTCTGTTTTTGGGAACTTCGACCTCGGTCGGCGTGCCCGTGATCGGTTGTGCCTGCACCACCTGCACTTCGTCCCACCCCCACGACGACCGGTCACGCAGCTCCGTATTCTTCGAAGGTCCTTGGGGGAAAATCCTCATCGACAGTGGTCCGGATCTGCGCCAGCAGGCACTTCGTGAAAAACTCATCGTCGTCGATGCCGTCCTTTACACCCACGAACACCTCGACCATGTGGCGGGCTTCGATGAACTCCGCGCCTTCTGCTGGCGTCGCGATGCCCCGCTTCCCCTCTACGCTTCCCGGGACACCCTCGCAGGATTGGAAAGAATGTATCCCTGGGCATTTCAATTGGAAGATCATCAACCGGGGTATATCCGCCCCGATCCCCGCCCCGTTGAGGACTCCTTCATCTTCAACGAACTCAAAATCACCCCGGTTGAAGTTCAACATGGTCGGGTCCGGACCCACGGCTTCCGCTTCGATCACCCGGCCATCGGTTCACTGGCTTACCTCCCTGATGTCAAAACCATTCCGCAAAGCTCTCGCGAGCTCCTGAAGGAACTGGACGTCCTCATCATCGACGCTCTCCGTCACGAGGAACACCACACCCACATGACCGTCGCCGAGGCTCTCGATACCATCACCGCACTCCAGCCCAAAAGATCCTTCCTCACCCATCTCGGACATGAACTGGGATGGCAGAAAACCAACGACACCCTCCCCCCTCAGGTTTCGCTGGCCTATGACGGGTTGAGCCTTACTTTTTGACACTATGATCCATCGCCTTCTCCTCTGCGCCCTCCTCTGTCTGCCTGCCTGCGCGCTGCCCACCCCTTTATCTCCGGGCCAACTCGTCGTCGTTTACAATTCAAATAATCCGGAATCCAAGGATCTCGCCGAATTCTACGCACTCTCCCGCCGTATCCCCGCCAGCCAGATTGTCGGAATTGCCACGACCGAAAAAGCCACCATCGATCGCAAGACCTACGAGACCACAATCCGGAAACCCTTGGTTCAGAAGTTCATTTCGGAAAAGTGGTGGAAGATGGGGAAAGATGCCAACGGGCTCATGGTTCCGACTGAGACCAGGATTCGCTGCGTGGTTATGGTGAAGGGCATGCCACTCCGCATCAGTCGCGCTCCCCTGCCTGCGGGCGAGACTGAAAAGACCCGCCAATTCAATATCAATAACGAAGCCGCCGTCGACTCCGAGCTCAGCCTGATGGGAGTTTCAAAGTATCCCACCGGCGGGGCCGTCCCCAATCCCTACTTCAAAAAGGACTATCCGGCGGCCCTAAACCCGGCTCGCTTCATGCTCATGGTGGGACGTCTCGATGCCATCTCCTACGACCAATGCAAACGAATGGTGCTCGATGCCATTGATGTTGAAAAAGACGGACTCTGGGGGAGAACCTATCTCGACCTCGCAAAGAAAGGCGGCGGTTTCGCGATTGGCGACCAGTGGATCGACAACATCTCCAAAGCCAGCATCTCAGCGGGCAATCCCACCATCGTGAACCGCATGTCCGACACCTTTGTCACCAACTACCCCATGACCGATGCCGCGGTTTATTTCGGATGGTACACTTTTCACCGGAACGGCCCCTTTCTGAACCCGGCGATGAAATTTCAAAAAGGCGCCATCGCCGTTCATCTCCATTCCCTCAGTGCTGCGCAACTCATCAACCCGGCCAAGAACTGGAGCGCCGCTTTGATCGACCGCGGAGCCGCTGCCACCCTGGGAAACACCTGGGAGCCCTTCCTCCAGCTCAGTCACCAATTCGATGTTTTCTACGACCGCCTCACCAAAGGATACACGCTCATCGAAGCCGGATACATGTCGATGAACGTCCTCTCCTGGCAAAACATCGTCATCGGCGATCCTCTCTATCAACCCTTCAAGACCACGACGGTCTCAAAGGATAATATGAAAATCGACCGCGACTATAAGCTCATCCGCTACGCTCAAACAAAGTTCCCCGACGAAAAATCACGATACACCGAACTCCTCAAGGCCGCCGAAAACACCAAAAGCGGGACTGTTTATGAAATGGTGGGCGGGCGCTCGCTCGAACTGGGGAACTACGATCAAGCAATCAAGGCTTTCGCCCGGGCCAAACAGCTCTTTACCAATTCTGCCGACAAACTCCGACAGGATCTGCATCTCGTCGAAATTGAACGACGTCGGAAAAACACCGGAGCCGCCCTGCAAATTCTCAAGAAGGCCAAATTGGAATTCAAAGACATCCCGGAAGCCAGGGCCATCGATGGACTCCTCACCATCTTGGATCCACCCGCGCCTCCCGCCACCAAGCCTAAAAAGTAGCGATGACCTACCAGCGACTTCTCGAAATCACCGCTTCCCAGACTTCCATTCTCTCCGGGGAGGTCCGCCCGGCGACCTTTGATGAAATCGAGATCCAGTCGCACTGGTTCGCCGGTCATTTCTCACGCGATCACCTCGCCAACCACGGGCAAAAAATCTCAATCGTCTCCCCCGGCGAGTGGAATCGCGGTGCCGGCCCCGACTTCCTGAATGCCACGGTCGAAATTGACGGCGAAACTCATCACGGGCCCATCGAACTCGATCTCGATTCCCGAAACTGGGACCTCCACGGACACAACCGGAGCGAGTTTTTCAACGATGTCATCCTCCATATCGTCCTCCACGACTCCGGCCCCACCTTCTTCACCCGCACTTTAAAAAATCGAGACGTTCCCCGCATCATTCTCTCGCCCGAAGAAGTCAATGCCGCCCTCGGTCGTCCCCGCCTCACCCAGGCTCTCGCCCGCCCCGGTCTCTGCCTTACGCCGCTAGCAGAAATGCCCGAAGAGAAAGTTTCCTCCCTCCTCAAGGAATCCGCCCTTCACCGCGCCCGACTCAAAGCCACCCGTTTCGAACAAACCGCCCATCTTCATAGCTTCTCCCAAGCCCTCTGGGAATCCCTCGCAGATGCCCTCGGATTCTCCGCCAACCGCCTCCCCATGCGTCTCCTCGCGCAGCGCCTCCCCGTCAAAAAGCTCAACCAACACACTCCCGAGGATCGCGAAGCCATCCTCTTTGGCACCGCTGGTTTCCTCTCCCCCACCCTCCACGAAACCGCCCCACCGGAGTCCCAAGAGTGGCTTGAAGACCTGTGGACCCGATGGTGGAAGCACCGCCTCGATTACGAATTCCCCGCCGACCGCACTCCCGCCTGGTCCACCAGAGCCACCCGCCCCGGCAACCATCCCCAACGCCGCCTCGCCGCCCTCGCAGCTGCTGCCGCACAATGGAACTCCCTCTCGTCCCTCGCCCGTCAGGCCCCACCCTTCACCAATTTTTCAAAAGCCCTCTCCGAACTCAACGAACCCTTCTGGGATCACCACCACACCCTCCAATCCAAACGCACCGAAAAGCCCATCAAGCTCATCGGAAAATCCCGACTTGAGGAATTCCTCATCAACACCCTCCACCCGCTGAATCTCGAGGACTGGAACTCGTTCGCCAAAGTCCGGGCCTCTGCTCCCAATCAAAAAGTCAAACGCTGCTGCGAACGACTCTTCGGCTCCCTCCCCCTCGCCAAACCCCACCTCAAATTCGCCTGGCAACACCAGGCCCTTCTCCAAATCTATCAGGACTTCTGCCTCGAAGACCTCTCCGATTGTGCCGACTGCCCTTTCCCCCAACAACTCGCCCAGTGGAAACCCTCTCCCTCTCATGACTGAAGCCGAAGCCCTCATCGCCCTCAACCAGCTCCCCAAAACCGGGCCTGTCAAAATCCGTCGTCTCATCGAACACTTCGGCTCCGCAGCCAAGACCCTCCAACAGCCCAATACCTCTCTCCAACAGGTTCAGGGCATCGGACCGGATTCCGCCAAACTCATCGCCGATTGGGAAAGCCGCACCGATCCCACTTCCGAACTCACCCTCGCCAAAGAACGCAACATTCAAATCCTCACCCAGGAGGACGAGGACTACCCCGCCGCCCTGCGCGATTCCTACGACGCCCCCGTCATTCTCTACGTCTGGGGCAAGCTCGAAGAACGGGATCTTCACTCCATCGGCATCGTCGGTTCACGAAAGCTCACCCACTACGGTCGCGAAGCCGCACGAAAGTTCTCTTTCCAGCTCGCAGGAGCCGGACTCACCGTCATCTCCGGCCTCGCCCGCGGCATCGACACCGCCGCACACGAGGGAGCCATCGCCGCCAAAGGTCGCACCATCGGCGTCCTTGGCTCCGGCCTGATGCAAGTCTACCCGCCTGAAAACCTCGGCCTCGCCGAAAAGATCGCCGATGGCCACGGCGCCATCATCTCCGAGTTTCCCCTCCAAACTCCCCCCGACCGCCAAACCTTCCCCCAACGCAATCGCATCGTGGCCCATTGGTCGCGCGCCCTCCTCGTCGTTGAGTGCCCCAGCCGCTCCGGTTCCCTTATCACCGCCAATCTCGCCAACGAAGCAGGACGCCAAATCTACGCCGTCCCCGGTCCCATCGACCGCCCCACCTCCGGCGGCTGCCACGACCTCATCCGCGACGGAGCCACCCTCGTCACCGACGGCTCCCAAATCCTCGATGACTTCTCCCACCTCAATTTTCCCACCCCCGCCGACGACGAACCCCGTCCCGTCGAAACCTATCTCGATCTCAGTGACGAAGAAAACGCCGTCCTCAAAGCCCTCGCCCACGACGACCATGCCATTGACGAAATCGTCAACGCCACCCAACTCCCCTCCCACAAAATCTCCGTCATTCTCATGAAACTGGAGTTAAGAAATCTCGTCCTAACCCTTCCCGGCCAGCGCTTCAAAAGAAGGAGATAAAACGATCGCAAGTTCATCAGCCAACGATTGCTCGAGCAACTGCCATGCCACTTCCGCTGGAATTCCCACCATCGGATCGGTAACGAATCGTGAACGATACGTGCCATCCTCCATTGCGAGGGTATTTCCTTTCGTCAAAGGCCCCAATCATTGGGAAATGACCTTCATCCCGCAATCTTTTGGATCATCCTGGTCGTTCGGTTCCTCATCGGTGGAATTTTTCTCCGAGGCGGCATCCACCGCCTCAAACCCACCTGCCAAAGCGAAGTTCCATAAATGGAAAAAGCGGCCGAGGACGCCAAAACCCCACCCCTGTCCATCCCTCTATATCACCCCGGCAAAAAAAATTCCTTCCCATCCCCCCCCTTCCCGCCCTAAGTCCGCCTCGTGTCCAAGACTCTGATCATCGCCGAGAAGCCCTCCGTCGCCACGGATCTCTCCAAAGCCCTCGCCAAAACCCTCGGTAAATTCGAGAAGAAGGGGAAGTCCCGCGATGCCCAGTATTTCGAGAACGACAAGGCCATGATCACCTCCGCCGTCGGTCACCTCATCGAGCTCAAAATGCCCACCGGACCGAACGGCAAGAACCTCCCCTGGAAGTTCGATGTCCTTCCCGCCATTCCCACCGACTTTGCCCTCCAGCCCATCGAGCAGACCGAAGGACGCCTGAAACACGTCCTTTCACTCGCTCGCAAAAAGGACGTCACCGAAATCGTGAACGCTTGTGATGCCGGCCGTGAAGGTGAGCTCATCTTCCAATACATCATGGACTACGGCAAGATTCAGAAGCCCGTGAAACGCCTCTGGATGCAGTCCATGACCACCGGTGCCATTCAGGACGCCTGGTCAAGTCTCCGCAATGGGGAGGAAATGTCCAACCTCTCCGACGCCGCCAAATGCCGCTCCGAGTCCGACTGGCTCGTGGGCCTCAACTCAACCCGCGCCCTCACCTGTTTCCGCTCCCGCCACGGTGGCTTTAATATCACCGCCGCCGGCCGCGTGCAGACTCCCACCCTCGCCATCCTTTCGAAACGTGAGAAGGAAATCCAGGCCTTCAAATCCACCCCATACGCCGAAGTCCACGGCACCTTTGGCGTCGCCGCCGGCGAATATGACTCCAAGTGGGTCGACCTCGGCTTCAAGAAAGACGAGACCAATCCCCACGGCCGCGCCGAGCGCATTTGGGACAAGGACAAGGCCCGCCTCATCACCGAGCGCTGCCAGGGCAAAACCGGCACCGTGACCGAGCAGAAAAAGCCCACCAAACAAATCGCGCCCCAACTTTACGACCTCACCACTCTCCAGCGTGAGGCCCCGTTCACCGCGAAGAACACCCTCGGCCTTGCCCAGACGCTTTATGAGCGTTACAAGATGATCACCTATCCTCGAACGGATTCCCGCTATCTCCCCGAGGACTACATGCCGAACGTGAAGCAGATCGTTGCCGACCTCGCGCAATCCACTTCCGACCTCGCCGATTGGGCCAAGGACGCGATCAAAAACGACCGCCTCCAGTTTCAAAAACGCATCTTTAATAACGCGAAAGTCTCCGATCACTTCGCGATCATCCCAACGGGACGCGTCGTCAAACTTGATGACGCCGCCGCGAAACTTTACGACATGATCGTGAAGCGCTTCCTCGCCGTCTTCTTCCCGCACGCCGAGTTTGAAGTCACCAAGCGCGTCACCACCATCGATCATGGTTCCGAAAAGGACACCTTCCGCACCGACGGTAAAATCCTCGTCACTCCCGGCTGGCTCGCCGTTTACGGTCGCAAGCCCGGCGTCGGAGCCGGCAAGGACGAACTCTGCGTCGTCCAGGAAGGCGAAGATGCCAAGGCCGTCCTCATCGAAATGCTCGAAAAGGACACCAACCCGCCTGCCCGCTACACCGAATCCACCCTCCTCTCCGCGATGGAAGGCGCCGGCAAGCTCATCGATGATGACGAACTCCGCGAAGCGATGTCCGAGCGTGGCCTTGGCACTCCCGCCACTCGTGCCGCCACCATTGAGGGCCTCATTCGTCAAAAATACATCACCCGTGATGGCCGCGAACTCATCGCGACCGGCAAGGGCGTGCGCCTCATCGACCTCTTGCAGGACATGGACGTCAAACCCCTCACCAGCCCCGAAATGACGGGCGACTGGGAGGCCAAACTCCGCCTCATGGAAAAGGGCGAACTCGCTCGTGACACCTTCATGAACGAAATCAAGACCTTCACCGAGAAGGTCGTGACGAAAGCGCGCGGCCACTACGAGGAAATGATTGCCAAGCCCTTCGATGATCTCAAATGCATCTGCCCGAACTGCGGAGCACCCGAGCTCAAGCAAACAGATGCCACCTACGAGTGCCGCGAGCCCGACTGCGGCTTCCGTATCTCAAAATACATCGCAGGCCGCCTCCTCACCACCGGGGAAGCCACCACCCTCTTCACCTCCAAGTTCCTCGAACCACGTGAGGGCTTTGTCTCCCGCTTCAACCGCCCCTTCGAGGCCGCGCTTGAACTCACCCAGCAGGTTTCCAAAACCGGCAAGAAGGGAAAATGGAAGACCGGCTTCGTCTTCGATTCCGATCTCGAATCGGCCGCCGACCTCACCGACGACCAGCTCCTGAAAGAGGTCACCTTGACCAACGGCAAGACCGCCAAACTCTACGAGACCGAGAAGGCCTACATGGTCCCCGACATGGTCACCAAGGATAACCCCGACGGCTTCCGCCTTGGCAAAACGATCCTGCAAAAGGAACTCACCGCCGCTGATGTCGAGGAGATGCTCACCAAAGGGAAGACTCCCCTCCTTCCCGGCTTCATCTCCAAGAAGACCAAACGCGCTTTCGCCGCCCACCTCACCCTCGACCCCGAAACCGCCAAAATCGGCTTCGAATTCGCTCCGAGAAAAGCGGCCAAAAAGGGCGCCAAGAAAGCAGCGAAGAAGAAAGCGGAATAACTTTTTTGCCGGGCAGGCCCAACGAGCCCTTCCCTCCAGGCCCAATCAGGCCCAATCAGGTGCAATCAGGCCCAATCAGGTGCAACTCTGGCAATTGGACCTCTGCAACCGGACTCC
>CALFSW010000058.1 GCA_937916505.1 uncultured Verrucomicrobiales bacterium
GCGGGCTTGGTTTGCGATGGCGGTGGTGGTCATGGTTTTGTTTTTTTGGGTTCTTTTAGGTTTTGTTAGATGAGTCGGTTTCTTGCTCGAAGGAGGCGATTTGGCCGTAGGCACCGAGGTCGCGGATGAGGGGGTGCTCGGTGAGGAAGTCGAAGTGGTTTTGTTGTTCTTTTGGGTTTTGGAGGTGGTGGCGAAGGTCTCGCAGGCGGTGTTGGCCGTGGAGGCGGGCTTGGGCGCAGGCTCGGTTGATTTGCGCACGGGTGTGGTTTTTGGGGAGTTGGTTGTTGAGGCCCATGAGGGGGCGCAGGGCGGCTTCGCGGCGAGCGCGGATGAGGTCGCGGGCCCAGAGGGCGGCGTCGGGGCCGAGATCGGCGCTGCGCTGCTCCCAGTAGGTGAGGCTTTGGCGGATGTTGACGGGGGTGCCTCCGGCTCCGAGGACTTTGGAGAATTTTCCGGCCTCGAGTTTGGGGTGGAGGGCGATGGCTTCCATGCGGTGGTTGAAGGCTTGGATCATGCGGCCGTCGTCGCGGATCCAGATGCGGTGGCCGATGTGTTCGGCGGGGATGTGGTAGTAGGCTTTTTGCCATTCGGCGTAGCTGTCGCGGTGGACGCTGCGCTGGGCTTCGGTGAAGCTGGGGCCGAGATCGGCCGGCAGGGGCTGGAGGACGGGTTGTTCGATGTCGGTGAAGTGGGCCCCGACTTGCCGGCGGGTGGTGCCGTGGATGCGGGTGTCGGCGATGGTTTTTTCCCAGTGACGGAGGTGGACGTTGAGGGTGTGGAGGTCGGGGAAGGTTTTGGCTTTGAGGGCGCTTTCGCGGATGTAGCGGATGTTGCTTTCGACTTTGCCTTTGTGCTGCGGGGTGTAGGGCTTGGCGGGGAGCGCGATGAGTCCGTAGTGCCGGCAGAAGGAGGCGAATTTTGGGTTGAGTTCGGGGTCGTAGAGGTCGGGTTTGAGGACGCCGGCTTTGAGGTTGTCGAGGATGAGGGTGCGCGGGACCCCGCCGAAGTGGCGCAGGGCGTTTTCGAGGCCCCGGATGAAGCTTTCGGTGTCCTGGCGGGGCATGGCTTCGGTGTAGCCTTTGCGCGAGTGGCTCAGGGTGATGCGCAGGAAGTGGATTTTACGCCGCTTGCCACCGAGGGTGAGGGTGGTGGTGGCGTAGTCGATTTGGGCTTCTTCGCCGGGTTCGCACTCCATGCGCCAGACGGGTTTTTGGGTGTCGGGATCGGCCGCTTTGAGCCGGGCGACGAAGCGTTTGACCGAGGCGTAGCCGAAGTCGAAGTGATGCTCGTCGACGAGGTCTTGCCAGATGCGTTTGGCGTGGAGCCCCTGGGCGAGCTTCTTCACGATGGTCTCGCGGAAGGGTTCGCAGGCGCTTTTTTGGGAGGTCTCCGGAGGGGGCTGGAACGCCCCTGAGCCGGGGGACGGGGTGGTACACTTTGACTCGTCCGGCGGTATCGACCCGGAGGACGGGGGTGCTTCGATCGATTGACCGAGGTAGCGATCGACGGTCCGACGGTGGATCCCGAGTTCGCGTGAGATCTTACGCTTGCTGTATCCCCGCTGGTGCAGGGCCTGGATGGCTTGTTGTGTTGTCATGGATACCGAATTGGCCATGACACAGCGCCCGCAATTCGGGCGCTCAGGTCACGACTTTTTCAGCCCATGGGGTGGTACACTTTGAGGTGTCCACAGGTGGTACACTTTGGGTGTCCCCGGACAGGGAATCCCGGAGAGATTTAAGATAGGATCGAGACCAAAGGAAAATTCCATCAAGTTGTCGAACTCATCGCCGTCACTGTTCGCTGAAGATTCCCATTCGTCGCCGGAGACGTGCTAACAGGATGTCGTGGTTGACGAGATCGAAAAACTTTTCGAGATCAAGATCCACGACCCAACGCCGTCCGTTGTGCTGGTGGGTGCGTGCCTTTTGCACTGCTTGCACCGCACTGAATCCGGGTCGAAAGCCGTAGCTGTGATCTGAAAAGTGGGGATCAAAAATCGGCACCAGAACTTGAGCCATGGCCTGCTGAATGAGCCGGTCAAGGACAGTCGGAGCGTATTGGAGACAGAGCACCCGGAGGGTGTGGCCCCGCGAGGGGTGAACGCAACGAATCAAATACCGAGGATTCTTTCCCCCCCCTCCGGGTTTTGGAATCGCCACACGCCCAACGGCGCGTGGCTCGCAACTGCCTTCCAGCAGCTTTCTTTTGATCATGGCCCATTGTTCTTTGAGCCACGGACGCAGTTGAGAGATGGTCATGCCATCCACTCCTGCGCTGCCCCGGTTGCGCTCCACTTGGTGAAGCGCAGCGAGCATATTGGTTCTCCCGACCACTGCTGCGGTCATGAGTTCCACTTCCTTGCAATGAGATGATTCCTTTGGTGACACGACGTTTGAAGCACCCGTCCAATACCCTCGCTCCTTCCGGGAGCTAATCTCAAGTTGGGGCGTCTCCGTCTCAGGATTCTTGTTTATCAGCGTCGTGTTTCGCCTGCTGCTTCCTAGCGGATACCTCGCGGTGGACGCCCTTGCCGTCCGGCTGGTGGTTCCCTCTACCGGGCCCACAGGGACTTGAACCCCCGAGTCAGTGCGCCCTGCCGGGCGCACCATGAAAAAGCCCCACCTCGCAAAACGAGATGGGGCTTTGAAAGTGTCGGGGAACTTTAACGTGAGTAAAGTTCGACGATGAGCTGAAGGTTGACCGGTGGGTCAATGTCTTCCTTCTCAGGGAGACGAGACACGGTTCCTTCCATGTTCTCGCGGTCGAGGGTCAGCCAGTCCTGAAGAGGAACCGATTGGGTCAGGTCGAGCATGCGAAGTCCAAGCTGTTGCGAGGAAGCGCGGCCACCAATCTTGATGACGTCTCCTGCCTTAACCTGATATGACGGGATGTCGAGTTTCTTGCCGTTCACGGTGACGTGACCGTGGTTGACAAGCTGACGAGCTGCCTGACGGGAATTGCCAAAGCCGAGGCGATAGCAAACATTGTCGAGGCGGGTCTCGAGGAGAAGAAGCATGATGTCACCGGTAATGCCCCGGCGGCGGCCTGCTTCTGCGAAATATCCGCGAAACTGCTTTTCAAGAACTCCGTAGATGAACTTGAGCTTCTGTTTCTCACCGAGAGCGATCGCGTAGTCGGACTTCTTACGACGTCCGGAGCGAAGACCGTGGGGACCCGGAGGGTAATTGCGGCGCTCGAGTGCCTTCGAAGGCCCGAAAAGGGGCACTCCGAAACGGCGGTTAACTTTATCTTTTGGGCCGGTATAACGTGCCATTGATCTGTCTTTCTAAAGTTTAGGGTTAAGAAGAATTAGACACGACGTGCCTTCTTGGGACGGCAGCCATTGTGAGGGATGGGAGTGACATCGAGAATACCCGAAACATCCACACCGAGACCTTGCACGGCACGAACAGCGGACTCACGGCCTGCGCCGGGTCCTTTCACACGAACAACAACCTCTTTCAATCCGTGGGCCATCGCCTGACGGCAGGCATCCTGGGAAACAACCTGTGCCGCATAGGCGGTGCTCTTACGAGACCCCCTGAAGCCCATCTTGCCCGAAGAGGACCAACCAATGGTGTTGCCGCGCTCGTCGGTGACGGTGACGGATGTGTTGTTAAACGTCGCAGTGATATGAACGATCCCTTTGATCACGTTCTTGCTCTTCTTCGACTTGTGGATCTTGACCTTGTCAGGATCCTCTTCTCCAAGAAGCTCCGCGAAAATATCGCGCTTCTTCTCTTCCTTCGGTGCCGGGGCTTCTTCGCCCCCGGCTGTGCTTTCACCCTCAACAGGAGCATCACCTTTTGCCGGAGCATCGGTGGCTTCTGGAGCTGCTTCTTCAGCAACCGCCTCAGGGGCTGGAGTTTCCGCAGGGGTCACTGCATCAGCAGCTTCGACCTCGGTCTCCTCATTTTTGTTTTCTTCTTCAGCCATGTGTATGGAATGGAAAGTTGTTTCAGATCTTTAGCGAAAATCGCAAGATCTTACTTGGCAACACCCACAGTGCGACGCTTGCCCTTCCGGGTGCGGGCATTGGTGCTGGTGCGCTGGCCCCGAACAGGGAGACCTCGCTTGTGACGAATGCCACGGTAGCAGTTAATGGAGGACAAACGCTTCATCTGGGCTTGCTGCTCACGACGAAGATCACCTTCAATCATGATGCCTTCATTTTGGATCACGGTCGCAATTTTTACAAGCTGCTCTTCGCTGAGTTCGCCGGTGCGAATATCAGGACTAACGCCTGCGTGATCCAGGATCTTCAAGGAAGTGGAAGGTCCAATGCCAAAGATGTAAGGAAGAGAGGCTTCAATACGCTTCTCGTTTGGGATGTCTGTGCCGAAGAGTCGTGCCATGATCGTAAATGTTCTGAGATTCCCTTAGAAAATGCCTTCTGCACTCCTGCGGGGACGGGTTCTGTATCAAAGATCCCCCCACAGGCAAGAGGAATTCAGCAATTTTCGACGATTTGACCGATTTAATTTAGGTTTCCTGACAATTCCAGCATTCTCCCGGAAATC
>CALFSW010000059.1 GCA_937916505.1 uncultured Verrucomicrobiales bacterium
GAGAGGCCGGGGGTGAAATTCCCCCGGCCTACTCACCACCGGGAGGCAGCATGAATGTAGGGCGATTCGAGTTTTCGGACACTACGCGGTCGCCCAATTTGAATGCGTTTGCGGAAAGGTTTGTTCGATCGATCAAAGGCGAGTGCCTCGATCGGATGATCTTGATAGGGGAGAGGTCACTGCGACGAGCAGTCGATCAGTTCTGCAGGCACTACCATCACGAGAGAAATCACCAAGGGTTAGGCAACATAATCATTCACCCGGATTTACCGACCGCCTTGCAAGACGAGAGATTCATCGTCGAGTTTCGGTTTCTATCGGACGAAGATGAAGAGGTCGGTGCTGGCTGGTACATCGACGATGTGCTCGTAAGGTGAAATCTGCTTCACTTAGAGTGTCTCATTCTCGCACGAAGCGACCATGGCGTTGACGATTCTTCGAATCTTGGCCATTGGGAAGCTGAGTATCATCGGGGATCCTCTCCGGCGCCTGATTTCTTCAATGCCAGGGCGCGACTCTCATAGAGTTGCGCCTTGAAGAGGTTTGCATTGGGATCACCCAATGAGGACTCTCCGTAGAGTTCGGCAATGCGCTCCAATGCCCAGCGATTGTTAGGTTCGACGCGCAAGGCTTCTTCGAGGCTGGCGATGGTGTCTTCATGAACGCGGTTCTCGACGTAGGTTTGGAAGGTGATGTGCGAGAAGGGGGAGATGGGGCGGTTGCGGGGGCTCTGATGAAACCACTGGGCAATGCGGGCGTAGTAATCACCTTCAGGCAATGCCAGGATTCGCTTCTCCATGGTACGCTACTCGTGTTGCGATCTAAACGATGGGCGATGGGCGATGTTGTCCTCTCCAGGGTATTCGTGACTCTTCGTGTCGCATCTTTCCCATTTGTGTAGAAAGACTATCACGCGTGGCTTCGGTTTCGTGGGCAGAAGTTCTCTATCTGCTGCGGCGCTCCACCGAGGCCTCGCTTCTAGTTGTATCTTGGGCACTGACTCTCGTTGCCTGACTCGCATAAATCTTGGCCCGCCGCTTGTTCGCAGGCGGGTTGTTCGTGGTGGAGGTGAGCAGTTCGGACATGGCGAGCAGTGCTTCCAGATTTTCCGGCTCGGCGTGAGCCGCTTCTTCCAGGCTATCGATGGTGTTTTCACGGATGCGATTGCGCACCCATTGATCGCGCGTCATATCGGAGAATGCGTCAATCGTGCGTTCGCTCGGATCTCTGTAGAACCACGCGGCAACTCGATCAAAATAGTCGCCCCCGGTTCGCGCCGCCACGTCTCGAACAATCTGCTGTCGTTCCTTCCACGGCACCCCAACGGCAGTACCATTGGCAGCGAGTCGGACACCGGTCACTGCGTCAGCCCAGTCGAGAACCCAAGCGGGGATCGCTGTCTTCGGAAAGGCCGGCACCTCCCACAGCTGAGCTTTGCCATCATCGCCACAGGTGACCAATTTCTCGCCATCCGGGCTGAAGACAATTACCCCTACATCGCCATCGTGCCTGAGAGCTTCCGTCAGAGGCAACCCCGTCGCCACATCCCAGAGGCGGGCTGTCTTGTCTGATGACGCGGTGGCCAGGCGCTTGCCGTCGGGACTGAAGGCCACCCGGTTGATCGCACGATCATGCTGAATCGCCCGGCCGACGGGAATGCCCGTTGGCACGTCCCACAGGCGGGCCGCTCCAGCCTCTGAACACGTGACAACCATCGTCCCATCCGGGCTGAAGACGCCTTGCAAGACTCTGCCGGAATGGGAAAGAGGATCACACAAGGGTTGACCGGTCGCGACATCCCAGAGCCTCGCGGTCTTGTCTACCGAAGTCGTCAGCACGTAGGCGCCGTTTGGGCTGAAGACGACAGAGGTGAGCGCAGCGTCATGAGGCAGAAAATGAAAACGTTCTCCACTCTGCGCATCCCACAGACACGCACTGCCACTGGCGGCGCCAGTCACGAGGAGTCTCCCGTCGGGACTGTAGTCGACAATTAGAAAATGCTCATCATCACTCCCGATCTTCAACACTTCTTCACCGGTTCCCACATTCCAAACGACAACGCATCGAGCACTGGGTGAAGCGGTTACAAAGTGGTAGTCGCCACCGATTCTTTCTGGACTGAACCGTCCCATCGATACGTATTGACGCTGATCATAAAGATTTCTCAAAAGGTCGCCGGTCGCAGGGTCCCGGAGTTGAGCTCCCGACGATCCCACGGATGCAACAAGGGTCCCATCTGGGCTGAAACACGCGTCGTTGGATCCAAACCAATACCAATCACTGACTTGGCTTCCACTGCGAACATCCCAGGTTCGAACCACATCATCGTCGCCAGTCGTCAGGAGTCGCTTGCCGTCAGGAGCGAATCCAGCCGAACGGACGCGGCTGCCCGAAGAAGTCGCATTTGAGGCAAAGCGATGCCGAAGAATCTGACATCTGAGAGGCACAGAGCATATCACCCAAACCCTGGTTGGGTGAGCTCCGTTCTTTTCCCCGGTGGAACCAGCACTGATGATGTGGTTGCCGTCACGATTGAAGCGGGCTTGCGGGGTCGTGGGATGCGGGTAGCCAGAGCCGACTTGCCGACCACTGGCAGTCTCCCAGACGCGGACTTTTCCATCGTAGCAGGATGTCAGGAATTGTTGACCTGTTGGGCTGAATCGTGCCCCTCCCAGCATGTGATCGTGGGCAATCGTCATTAGGAGAGAGCCTGTCTCTGCGTCCCATAGCCTCGCGGTGCCGTCCAGGGAAGCGCTGAGCACGAGTTCGTCATCCGGGCTGAACTCGACGTCCATCACCTTCTCGACGTGGCTCAAGGTGAGATCGTTTCCCGAGGAAAAGTTCCAAACTCTGACACTGCCATCAGCTGCTCCTATCGCGACACGACTGCCCTCATTGTTGAAACGCAGCGCTGTGATCTGTTCGGCATAAGGGAGCCGGTAACTGACAGGCTCTCCTCGCTCCGCGGCGTCTACATTCCACACGAGGGTCTCATGTCCGGAGCCCGCTACGGTCGCCCACCGATCCCCATTGGCGTCTGGATTTGCGCAGAACTCGCCGTGCGAGATCCACTGGCCTTGCTTGAGCCGATCTCCGATGAGAGCTCCCGTATTCGCGTCAAAGATTTGCGCGCCACCTGTATTGCCTCCAAGTAATACCAATTCACCATCGGTGCTAAAGGACTTCACCCAAAGCCTTCCTCCGACGTCCATCTGGTTCCCGATACGATCTCCGGTTTCCCAATCCCAAATCTGGGCGCGCCCTTTTGGCGGCGAGGTCTGATGGGACGACACCAGTATGTGGTTAGGATGATGAGGCCGAAAGGCACCAAAAATTCCGTGAGGATGGGTGTAGGGCAAGGGAACCCCTTCCGGTTTTCCAGACGCCACGTCGAAGACTCGGAATGCCTTTTCCTGCTTTGGATCTACGCCGATCACCTTGCGACCGTCAGCGCGGAGATCCGGTTGAAAAATGTGAGGAACCTCCACAAGTGGCACACCAGGGAATTCACCCAGGCGAAGTGCCGACATCATCCGCTCTCCAGCCACGGGGTTGTCCGGATCCTCGCGCAGAAGACGCGTGAGCATTGCCAGTCCCATGGTGCCATTGCCCGAGGTAAGGTGCTCGTCGGCAAGCCGGATTTCCGCGGCGACGCGCTCCCGATCCGCTCCCAGCTTGGCCGCGGTGGCCTCCGACTGGGAGCGGACGGCAATGCCTCTGGCCTGTCGCTCCGAGAAAAAGAGCCACGTGCTGACGGCGGTGGCCATTAAAAGAATGACGGCAATACACGCGACCGTGGTGACCATCGACCGGTGGCGCTTCACGTATTTCCTGAGGCGATAGGCCGCGTCTGGCGCGCCTGCCGTGATCGGCTCGCTATTCAACTGGCGTTGCACGTCCGCTGCAAGCCCGTTGGCTGTGTCGTAGCGCCGGGTGCGATCCTTCTCCAGCGCTTTCATGATGATCCAGTCCAGATCCTGATCAATTGACGGAACGGGAATGGAGATGTCGGAATGAGAGACGGCGCGCTTCTGTAGTTCAGTGAGACGTGTGCTTGGCTTCGGAGGATCTTCTTCACGAATCACTCTTCGGATCTCGTCCTGCCCGGATTGCGCCACCGACTTTGCATCAAACGGCGTCGTTCCGGTGAGGAGTTCATAGAGCAAGACGCCCAGGGCGTAAATATCAGAACGCGTGTCGATATCCAGTCCGCTCAACTGAGCTTGCTCGGGACTCATGTAGGCGGGTGTGCCGATGAACTGTTCGAACTGCGTGAACAAAGTCTTCTCGGTGAGGTCCTGCT
>CALFSW010000060.1 GCA_937916505.1 uncultured Verrucomicrobiales bacterium
TCGCCGAGCTGTCTCTGGCCCAACTCGAGGACCGGGTGGAGGAAATCGATCGCAAGTTGGAGCAGTTGGCCAGCTACAGTCTCCGCAGTGGCGTGGGAAGTGTCGGCTTTCGGTCCGACATCCATGACCGCGCGGCCACTAAAGAATGGATCCAGATCGACTTGGAGGAGGCGGTCGCGATTGACCACGTCGTGCTGGTTCCCGCGATTTGGCGCGACACGAAAACGGGCTTCCGGGCCGATGGGTTTCCCCTCGAGTTCCGCATCGTGGCCGGAACAGAACTGGGAAAGGACGGGATGGTCGTCGCATCTTTTGGGCGAGAGGACGGGCTCCTGCCTCGCATTGCACCACTGGTAGTGCCATGCCCGGGCACCGTCGCGCGCTGGATTCGCGTCGAGGCGACGGTCCTTTCCCCGCGCGCGTGGGACGGGAGGTTCAGCCTCCAACTCTCGGAAATTTTCGTTTTCAGCGGCCGAGAAAATGTCGCCCTGCACCGGCCGGTCGACACTTGGACCGGTGATGCCTCGGAGGGCGGCGCCCGCAACAAGCGCTTCCTCGTGGACGGGTCCGTGCCCTACCTGATGAACGCCGCCCGCGGCGAACAGAGCGTCGCGTTCGTAAGCGGGCTCGATGTCGATGCCCCGCCGACATTGACGATCGACCTCGGATCCAATCAACCCGTCGATCGCCTGCACCTCCACGCGGTCGATATCAGCGACACGATCCCGCAGGCTGAACCGGCCGACTTTGCCATGCCTCATCACCTGGTTGTGGAGGGGGCGCAGCAGCCCGATTTTTCCGACGCCTTCGAGTTAGTCGAATACAGAAGGGAGTCGCCCTACGATACCGGACCGATCGTCATGTTGCGTTTTCCGGAGACGGAATGCCGCTTCGTGCGCCTGGTTGCGCTGGCGCCGTATGAACGAACCGATCCCACCGGGAAGGTGCCCCTGATCGGGTTCGCGGAAGTCGAGATCTTCGGCCGGGGCCGCAACCTTGCGCGGGGCAAGCCCTTTGCGGCGAATTTCCCGCTCGACCGTCCCCGGCGTGGCCTCACCGCGCTGACGGACGGGCGCAACCTTTACGGGGACATCCTCCCCATCCGGGACTGGCTGATCGAACTGGCCGCCCGGCACGACCTCGAGACAGAACGTCCGATCGTTCGTGCGGAGCTCGGTCTCCGCTACGCGCAGCAAAAGGCCAACCTCGTACGGCTCGGATGGCTGGCGGGGCTGCTCGCGGTCGGGATCGTCGTCACAGCGCTCATCGCACGGCTCTTGCAGATGCGGCAGGTGGCGCGCATTCGCGAACGCCTCGCAGCGGACCTGCACGACGAGTTGGGAGCGAACATGCACACCATCGGCCTCCTCAGTGACCTCGCCCAGGAAGCGCGGGACGCGCCTGAAGAACTGGATGTGCTGCATCGACGGATCCGGTCGGAGACCGAGCGGTCCGGAGTCGCCGTCCGCCACTGTGCCAACATGCTCGGGGCGAACGGTCTCTACCCCAATCTCGTTGATGACATGCACCGGGCGGTGCGCAGGATCATGGCGAGGCTCGATCATGAAATGCGCATCGAAGGCGAGGAGCACCTGAGCCGGCTCAAGCCCCGCACGCAGTTTGACCTCCTCCTGTTCTACAAAGAATGCCTCGTGAATATCAGCCGGCATTCGGATGCGACGGAGTTCATGACGGACTTGTGGGCGACGGAGCGTGACCTGAGCTTGACCGTCAGCGATAATGGAACCGGATTGGCTGATTCGCCCGAATACCAAATTCCTCCCTCCCTCCAGCGTCGGGCTCGCTTGCTTGGCGCCCGGGTCCGGGCCGGCAAGTCTCCCGACGGGGGGACACAAATCGAATTGAACCTGCGGACGCGCAAGTGGGGAGTCCGCAAGTAAGTAGAAAGAAACCACCATGGATCAGAAAACCCGCGTCGTGCTCGTTGAGGACCATCCCGAATACAGGGAGACGGTGCAACTCGCCCTGAAGAGGACGCCAGATATCACTCTCGTCGGCGAATTCGGAACGGCCGAACGAGCCTTGCGTAGCCTGCAGCGCCAGTGGGGCGAGCAGCAACCCGACCTGATTCTCCTCGACCTCGACCTGCCAGGAATGGGCGGATTGGAGGCGCTTCCGCAGTTCCTTTCGGTTCTTCCCGAAGTCCGAATCATTGTCCTGACCCAGTCGGAACGAGAACAGGATGTCCTCCGGGCCATCGCCCTCGGGGCGTCGGGGTACCTCCTGAAATCCTCCACGGTGAAGCAGATCACCGACGGAATCCGGACCGTGATCGGGGGTGGGGCTTCGCTCGATGCCGACGTGGCGGGCGTCATCCTCGACACACTCCGGACAAAGCTGCCTAAGGACGAAGCGGCCGACCTGCTGTCGCCACGGGAGCTCGAGGTCCTCTCCCTGATCGCGCGAGGCTTGTTGCGTAAGCAGATCGCCGACCAGCTGGGCATCGCCACATCGACCGTCGTGACGCACATCGCGCACATCTACGAGAAACTCAATGTGCAGAACGCCCCGGAGGCGGTGGCGAAGGCATTTCACGCCGGGATTCTCCCCGTCGACAAGCGTCCCTGAACGTTCTCCCCGTCGGGTGGCGCCGGCATCCACTGCGATCACTGTGGAAACTGCCGCCCATCCACCAAATGTAGGATACCGGGATTCCGGCGGATCGCTATGTTGGTAAACGCCTGATGCTGGCTACATTTAATCCCAGTCCATCTTTTAGAACGTCCGAATGATCCGCTCCGCGTTTCTCATCCTCTGCATGCTCGCCGGCAATCTGATTGCCGAGACGCTGCCACCGCTGAGCGCCGACAAGGTGCCGCAGTCCGTTGAAGAGCTATGGGCCACCTACGATCCGGACAAGGAGCCGCTGGAAGCCAAGATCGTTCGCGAATGGATCGAAGATGGCTGCGTCGTCCGGTTCATCACCTACACCATCGGGACGTTCAAAGGGCAGAAGTCGACCATGGCGGCGTTCTACGCGACTCCGGAAAAACCGGACGGCAAGATTCCCGCGCTGATCCAGATGCACGGCGGTGGTCAGCGCGCGAGCATTGCCAGCGCCAAGTATGGAGCCGAGAACGGATACGCCTGCCTGTCGATCAACTGGGGCGGCCGGGAAATGGAGAAAGCTCAGCCTGGCGACCCCACCACCGATTGGGGCGCGGTGGATGCAACCCAAACGGGTCACAACAGCCACTACTCCAAGCTGACCCCCGATCACCTGACGCTGGACCCCTTCGAGTCGCCGCGGAACAACAATTGGTTTCTCATCACGCTGGCCGCGCGCCGTGGCATCTCCTACCTCCAGCAGCAGCCAGAAGTAGACGGCAGCCGCATCGGCGCCTTCGGCCACTCGATGGGCGGATACTTGACGGTCATGCTCGCGGGTGCCGACGAGCGCATCAAGGCGGGGGCGCCGTCTTGTGGCGGCAGCGGTTCCGCGCCGGACGTCATCCGCAACCGCCCCAATGCGGGCGTGCGGCGCAAGCACTCCAAGCTCTACCATCAGACCTGTGACGATGCCGCCTACATCAAACACATCCGTGTCCCGATGCTTTACATGGGGCCGCAGAACGACTTCAACGGCATCCTCGACAACATGTTCGAGAACTGGAAGTCGATGCCGTCGGAACACATCGGCTACACGGTCAACCCGCACATGAATCACCGCGCTACGGCGGAGCATGTTTTCCCTTCCATGCTGTGGTTCGATGCCCATCTCAAAGGGACGTTCGACTTCCCGCAGACGCCGGCGCTAGAGGTCAATCTCAAGAGCGGCAACGGCGTGCCGACTGCCTCCCTGAAGCCGGACCAGATCGACAAGGTCGCGAAGGTCGATATCTACTACTCCGTCGACAACCACATCCTCTCCCGCTTCTGGCGCAGCGCGGCTTCGCGAAGGTCGGGCGACACTTGGGAGGCGCAGCTGCCAGTCACCAGTGAGGGCCAGCCGCTGTACGTCATCGCCAATGTCTACTACCAGCTCGATCACGACGTGGTCGGTTATCCGTGGATGCGCGCAGCGCCCGAGACCTTCGGCGTCACTTCCGAACTTCGCGCCTTCACACCCGCGGAGCTGCAAAGCGCCGGGGTGCGGGGGGACAAGGTTCGGGAGCGGAGGCTACAGGCCGAGTTCGATTACCAGGACTGGTACCGGCTGAATTGGGAAAACCCGCATGCCTGGAGCGCCTACACCCGCAAGATCAAGGATCCGCGCTTCGTCGGGCCCGACGGGGCATCGCTGGCGATGGATATCCAGGTCGCCCACGACACGACTTTTCTCATCCATGTGCGCAACAACAGCTGGGGCGCTTATCCGGATGGCAAGAGGGGCGAGTACTATGCGCCGGTCGCCGTGAAGGCATCACCGGACTGGCAGACGCTCAGGCTCGAACTGGAGGATTTCCAACCGACGACCAGCCAGACGAAGGAGCCTCTGACAAACTGGCGACACATCACCGAGCTTGGGTTGTGCGGCCGATTGCGGGTCGAGAAGGACGGCAAGTCGGTCATGTTTCCCGACAACGTCGCTGCGGCGAGAGCCACGTATCACGCCCCCCGCCACTTTAAGAACCTTCGTTGGGAGGGCGGGTGTTGGCCGCCGCTTTCCGAGTCTCTGCAGGCCGGTCGGCAGCAGAAGGACACCGGCAGCGCCGGGTTTGAAAAGGAATTCCAAGAGGCCATCGATGAGTCGATTGCGCTCGAGGCGATCGATGAGCGCGCCGCAACGAACGGCAAGATCTACCTGCGCAAAGAAATGGCTTCCAAAGTCGAAAGTTTCTGGCGTGTGCTGAACGACAAGGGCGTCCAAGGGAAAACCATCAGCGTGGGCGGCAAAGCCTACGAGCGCGGATTGGGCGTTCACGCGGACTCACACCTCCGCTTCCCGCTGAACGGCAAGTTCTCGTCGTTCCACGCTGTCCCGGGCCCGGACGATGCCCACCGCGGCCTGATTGAGATGAGAATCTTGGTGGATGGGAAAGAGGTGTTCGCCAGCGGCAAGGTTCGCAGCACCGGTTTTGATGGACGTCCTGTGACCATCTCTGTGGAGGAAGCCAAGGAGCTGGAATTGTTCGTCACCGATGGGGGCGACGGACGAGGCGGCGATCACGCCAGTTGGGCCGACGCCTATCTGACAAAAGAATAACCCCCTTTCTCCCCCATGTATGACGCCAAACCCCGGTTTCCACGACCCTTCCGCCAAAAGCAAATCCCTAGCAGCCTTGCACATTGGTCGAGCCTTCGCGACTTGCCCGGCTGATCGGCAATCATTAGAGTGGGGCCGTTGATGACAAGAGATCTGAGATCATTCGCCACCCTCGTGTTGGCCACTTTTTGTTTTTGCGTGAACTCATGCAAGGACCAAGCAAGTCAAGCAGAGCCAGACTTCAGCGCCGTTAAGAATTGGACAGCTTCGTTTGTCGGCAAGCGAAAGGATTTTATCTATGACTATTTTCAAAAAGAGAATGTTGATTCTTCAACTTGGGAATACGAGGGAGAGAACGAGTTGCTGCTGACGAGTCAATACCAGGAGATGGAGGTCTCTTTCTTTTTTCTGGATGATGTGGTGGTGCTAGTGCTGCGTAAGACTTAGATTGCCGGATAAACGGAGTGGAGCTTAATTC
>CALFSW010000061.1 GCA_937916505.1 uncultured Verrucomicrobiales bacterium
ATCCCGAAATCGAGGTCGGGCCGGTCGATCTGGAAGACTTCGCGGAGCTTGGTGACGAGGGTGGTGAACTTGGACATGGAAGCGGTGAATGGCTTAGGAGATGGAAAAACGGATGGTAAACAATTCCTCTGTCTCGGTTTGACTGGAGAGGCGTTGTTCGAGTTGTTCGATGAGGCGGTCGCGCTTGTCGCTGATTTCGTCCTCGCGGTCAAAGATTTCGCGACGTTGGCGGTTCTTTAGGTGTTCGAGCTTCTGCATATCCTCGTGGATTTGCTTCTGCTCTTCGAGCGTGGGGGCAAGGCGGCTTTGGCGGCGGAGGTAGTCGAGTTGAGTCTTGGTGTCCTTGATGGCCAGTTCAGCGGCGAGGATCATATCGGCGGCCCACCGCTCGATGTTCTCGGCTGCTTTTTGGAAATGGGAGTGATTTCGCTCCAGTGACGTGCTGATGGTCGCTTCAAGATGGCGGGTGGTGTCGGCGGTCAGGCGGTCGAGATTTGATGACGGAAGCGAGCTGGCGGTATCATTGACGGAAGCCACGATGGTGAGGAGCTTCTCGCAGGTTTCTTGGTCGAGAGAGTCGCCATCGGCGGTGTGGGCGGAGAAGAGGAGGTAGTTTTCTTCTTCGTAGCTCTGGATGGTGAGGTGGGTGAGTCGGAGGTAGCCGGTGGTTCCCCGGAGTTCCTCAATGAGGGTGATTTTCCCGGGGTGGGTCCGGGTGTCGAAGATGAGGCTGGCGGGTGGAGTGGGGCAGGCTTTGCCTTGCTCGATGACGTGTTCTCCGAGGGGATGTGAGAGGCGGTAGAGGTAGCCTTGGGAGTTGGGAGTGGAGGCGGAGGAGTTTTTGCTGATGAGGTGGTAGTGACCTCTGGGAGCTCCTGGGACGGGGCTAGCGTTGAGGTGGAAGCTGAGGGCTTCATCCTGCCAATCGGCTTGATCGGCGATCATGTGCTTGCTGAGGAGCCAGAATTGGCGGGCGAGCTTGTCGAGGCGGGTGTGGGCCTCGGCAAGGTCCATTTTGAGGCGTTGGTGGACGTCTTCATCGAAGTGGTCGAGGAGCTTTTTCTCAGTGTCGGCAAGGCGGGCGTCGATGCTTTCCTTGAGTTCGTCCTGGAGTTGATTGAAGGCGGCTTCGATTTGGTCGGGATTGCGGCAGGTTTGGTAGATTTTGAGGACTCGTTTTTCGAAATCGACACCACTCTCGATGGCGCCGAGGACTTCATCCGAAGCTCCAAAGACGGAGTCGAAGAGGAGAAATTTCTCGGTAAGGAGTTGGTAGACGCGCTGGTCGGCGGCGTTGCGGGAGTTGATGAAGTTGATGACGACGACGTCGTGCTTTTGGCCGTAGCGGTGACAGCGACCAATGCGTTGTTCGACCCGTTGAGGGTTCCAGGGGAGGTCGAAGTTGATGAGGAGAGAGCAGAACTGCATGTTCACGCCCTCGGCGGCGGCTTCAGTGGCGATGAGGATGGTGCCGTGATCGCGGAAGTGCTCGATGAGTGCGGTGCGGATGTCGATGGGGCGGGAGCCGGAGGACTTGCCATTGTCGGCATTCGTGGCGAGCCATTGGTCGTAGATGGCTTTGCTCTCCTGGGTGTTATTGGAGCCATTGAAGATGATGACTTTCCCACGATAGCCGTTTTCTTCCAGATAGAGCTTGAGTGCGTCCTGGGTGCGTCGGGACTCGGTGAAGATGAGGGCGCGCTCGGCGGCACCGGTTTCCTGCATCTTTAGGAATCCTACCTCCAAGGCCGAAGTTAGCGCGATGGTTTTAGTCTCGATGCCAATGCGGAGGCCCTGGTTAATGAGCTTTTCGAGGTCTTGAATTTCTTCGAGAAGAGCAGAGATGCTGACCTCGGGGAGTGACTGGTTGTCTTGGTTGGCTACGTTTTCTTCGACCTCGTCAAGAAACTCGTCGAGGAGATCTGGATCAAAGTCGTCTTCGATGAGTATGTCGTCGATGAGATTGAGACCATCGACCTTGCCATCGCGGATATCGAAGAGACGACGAAGCATGGCCTGGAGAGTGGCGATGATGGCTTCGGATGAGGAAGCGAGAAGCTTACGCAGGATGAGGACAATGAGGTGACGGCGTTGTTGGGGGATGGAGTGAAGGTCATCTCGCTGGATAAAGGTGGAGACGTTGTCGTAAAACGATTGTTCTTCGTCGGTGGGTTGGAAGGGTTGTGTGAGAGCCTTACGGTCGGTGTAATTGATGTATTCCGTGACGTCCCTGCGCAACGTTCGTTTGCAAAAGTGGAGGAGGCGTTTCCGAAGGAGGTCAACATCGCCGCCCATGCGCATGAACTGGGAACGGAAGGCATTAACGTCGCCGAAGAGGTTTTCATCAATGAAGGTGGAGAGACCGTAGATTTCCAAGAGAGAGTTTTGGAGTGGAGTGGCGGTAAGGAGGATTTTTTTACGTTCCTCCAAGGCCCATCGAATGCCCTTTCCCATCTTGTTGCTGGGTCGGTAGCAATTCTTGAGTTTGTGAGCCTCATCGATGGTGGCCAGGTCAAAAGGGATGCTGCGGATTTCCTCTTTGTGCCGGTTGGCAAAAGGGTAGGAACAAATGATGATCTCCTTGGTGTCGAAGGGCCGGGGATTGCCAGCCTTGCGCCGCTGATTGTATTCCTTGGCATCGAAGACGGTGGAGGGGAGGTTAAACTTTTCCTTTAGCTCAATGGCCCATTGTTTGCGGATTGAGGCGGGGCAAATAATGATGAGGCGGCGTTTTTTCTCTGCCCAGAGCTGGCAAAGGATGATTCCGGCTTCGATTGTTTTTCCAAGGCCAACTTCATCGGCAAGGATGACTCCTTTCGACAGGGGAGAGTGGAGAGCGAAGAGCGCGGCTTCGATCTGATGGGGGTTTAGGTCAACCTGAGCATCGAAGAGTGATTGTGAGATCCTACCAATGCCATCTGCATCATGAATGGAGAGGGAGTGTGCGAAGTACTTGGCTTGGTGACTGGTAAGCATCAGAGAGGCAATATTCGAGAAAATGACGGGAAGATTATGGACTGGCAAGGATGGCTTCCAGGTTAGCCCGGTATTCTTGGGTTGGAGATCCATGGAATCGTTGCTGGTTTGGCGTGAAGTTACACTTGGGTAAATGGATTCCAGGCTCTTAGGACTTTGACAGAGCGCGTGCATTTGCTTTTGTAAGGAATGACCAATTCTGAGTGCCCGCATTGTGGACGCCAGCAGCAACGCCTTAGTGATGCGGCACCAACAAGCTGTGTGGATTGCGGGAAATATATGATTTTTGGCAATAACTACGTCGAAGGGCGGTGTTCTCTAAACACAAAGGAATTTGAGAGACTCAGGAAAGACGACAAAGAGAGTTCGACCAGCGCAACTTTAGTCGCTGGAAATGGTGTTAATTG
>CALFSW010000062.1 GCA_937916505.1 uncultured Verrucomicrobiales bacterium
CTAGGTTCGGTCTTTCACAAAAAGATGAGGAATTCACATCTGTTTGAGAATTTGCCCTTTTGAGCGCATTTTGGTCTCGGAAGTCGATGAAGCCACTCTCCGCACCGCCTACCCCACTATTCCGGCGGAAGTGCGGATTTATGGCCCCTACTCAAGCTCGCTCAGCAATTCAGGCGAAACTCTTTCCCTCAGCGACAAGAATGGAGTCGTGATGACCACCGTCGACTACAACGATGGCGGAAAGTGGCTCGCTGCCCCAGACGGCACCGGCCACACCCTGACCCGCATCAACCCAAACCTCTCGAACGCTGAATGGCGCAACTGGATGAGCAGTGCCGCGCCTGGAGGCACGCCGGGCCGACCTTCTGCAAGCGAAGACGACCTGCCGACCACCACCACACAGATCGCACAGACCACCTCGACGTGGAAATACGATCAAAATCAGGCCAACAACGACCTCGGCACCACCTGGCGTGAGCCTGGTTTTGATGACAGTGGCTGGCTTGAAGGCCCGGGTCCTTTCGGAAAAAATTCCCAGGACCCATTTGGTACGCCATGGACTACCAGTGGACGTATCACCTACTACTTGCGCCGGGATTTCCAATTCAACAGTGCATTTTTCAGCGCTTCCATCAACATCGATTCCCACGTCGACGACGGCCTCGTCGTCTACCTCAACGGCCAGGAAATCGCCCGCTTCAACATGCCGGGCGGTGTGATCAACCACAATACCCCGGCGAGCAGCGGCCGCGAATGGCACGATCTGGCCGAAGTCGCTTCCGGCACCAACATCAGTGACGCCCTCCGGACAGGCACGAATGTCCTCGCCGTCGAGGTCCACAACCAGAGCGACGGAAGCTCGGACATCGCTTTCGGTGCGAATATCAGCATTATTGCGACCGAGCCACCCTCCGGTGCCCTGCCAAATCTCGTCATCAGTGAAGTCCACTTCGGGATCGACGGAAATATCGATTGGATCGAGCTCCATGCTCCCGGAAATTCTCCCGTCTCTGCCGCAGGCTTAAAAATCTCACCCACCCGTTCCCTCACGAACACGGTTGATCTTGCTGGAGACATTCCCGCCGGAGGCTATCTCAGTTTCCCTGCCATTTTGCCCATTGATGAAAATGGAGACGTCGACCTTTTCCTTATTCAAGGCCGCACGGTCCTTGATGCCATTCGCTTGGACCGCGACCGGGGCAAGGAGGGGTTCCAGTCTTATCCGGTGGGCCGGGAATGGTTTGGAGGAATGGGGCACACCCGCGACGCCCCCAACGATCCTGCCTCACGGCAAACCAATATCGTCATCAATGAAATCATGTATGACACTCCCTCCGATCAGACCTCCGGCGAGTATATCGAACTCTTCAACAAAGGCAGCGAAACTGTCGACCTGAGCGGTTGGAAAATCTCGGATGGGGTCAGATTTGACTTCCCTCCCGGAACCTCTTTAGCAGCAGGCGCATACCTGGTCATCGCTGCCGATGCCCAATGTCTGGTAGATGGCCATGGCACCCTCCCCGTGATTGGAAACTGGAGCGGTTCTCTCCGCGACGGCGGCGAACTCCTCCGCATCGAGGATGCAAATGGCAACCTCGCCGATGAAGTCGATTACCTCCCTTCCGGCGATTGGCCGAACCTTGCCGATGGCAGTGGCAGCAGCATGGAACTCCGCCACCCTGACATGGATAACAGTGTCTCCACCGCTTGGGGCGATAGTGATGAGAGTCAGAAATCCACCATGCAATCCTTCAGCTATACCGGTGAATTCCTTCGCGCGAAATGGAACCCGGTCACTTCGGGCCAGGAACTTCACAGCCACTTGGTGGGAGACGCCCACCTCATCATTGAGAATGTCTCGGTGAAGAAGGACGGCGTTGGAGCAAACTTGCTTCAAAACCCCACGGTCATGTCGCCAACTGCCTCGAGCAGTCAGGGCTGGGTCTGCCAGGGCACCCATTGGGCCAGCTTCATGGACAATGGAAAACTCAATCTCATCGCCGATGGCCATGGAGATAACAAGGCCAACCGCGCCGAGGTCGACATGTCAGCTCTCACCGTTGGTGAAAACTATACTCTGACCTTTGATGGCCGCTGGGTGAACGGCAAGGCTCGCATCATCTTCCAAACCCTCGATCACGGATTTGGCACCAGCTTCCTCCTTCCCATTCCCGCAAACCTCGGAACTCCCGGAAAAGCCAACTCGGTAGCTCTCGCCAGCCCCGCTCCTACTGTCACCGGCGTCATTCACAGCCCGGCCGTGCCGGATACCTCCGAGCAGGTGACCGTGAGTGCGCGCATTGATTCCGCCAACGCCCTCACTTCAACCGATCTTGTCTACCGCATCTCCAACGACAATGACAATGGCACCTGGCTCCGCAGTGCCATGTCAAATGATGGCTCCGGGCTCTTCTCCACCACCGTCAATAACTACACCAGCCAAGGAGACATCATACAATTCTACGTCGAAGCGAAGTCCGGATCGAATACCACCTTCCAGCCCCGCTTTGGACCCGATCGGCCTGCAATGTGGATTGTCGATGGACGCGACATGCCCGACCAACTCCTTCGCGAGCGCTTCATTATCTCGAACTTCGATCGCGAGGCTCTCGACGCCAGCAACGGCGGGAACGCGGCCTTTGATTACAACTTCCCGCGCATGTCGAATCACTTCTTCAATGCCACCTTCATCGCAAACGAAAGCGAAATTTACTACAACGCAGAAATCCGCAAAAGCGGAAGCCCCTTTACCCGCGACGCCAACTCCGCCGCGATCGACCACGGCAAGTGGAAGCTCCCCGGTGATCGACTTTTCCGCAATCGCCGCCGAAGCGTCATCGACGCCTCGGGAACATCACAAGGAAGTGGCACCCCACGCTTCTATGATGACCGCATCGCCCGCTACTTCCTCTACCAGCTGGGACACCCCGTCAACCCCCTTTCGCCCCCACTCCGATCCCTTCAACGACGCCCTAAGGCGCTCCACCCCAAAAGCAAATTCCTAGCAGTAGCAGTCAGTAAGGAACAAGCCCGCGATCCAAAAACCTCCAAAGTCGTCCGCTGCAAAGTTCGTTATTTCAGGGACGGCGCGGTCCTTGGTTCACGGAAATTCGTAAACGAATTTTTCGAAAGCCAGCGCGAATCCTTCAGCAAGAAGCGCAAAGACGGCGCAAGAAGACCCAGAGGTTCACTCAAGGATCTGGCCGGAGAAATCTGGAGCCTCCGGGATCTCAAAGATGGTTAAAACGCTGGCCCCTGAAAAATAGGCCAGCAAGGCATAACACAAGGGAGAATCCCCGCGATCCCCCTGATAGAAATAGTTTCGCAATGAGATGAGCTGGTGAGTTTAGGGGCAGAAATTGCCCTTCTTGGATGCTCACTAG
>CALFSW010000063.1 GCA_937916505.1 uncultured Verrucomicrobiales bacterium
GGTTCTGGGTCTTTTCGAGCAGACAGATTTACCCGTCCTCGTCCTGGAGGAATTGCGTGACTGGTTTGGGAACCAGGTTGAGAATTGGAAGCATCTCCGGACTGATAAAATCCGTCACGCACTGCCTTCTCAAAAGAAAACCGAGCCGACGGGCGTCCGCGAATTTGAAGGGATTCTCGTATGTGGAGATCACGCCGTGAGCGCCTCGATCGAAGGGGCTGTTTCTTCGGGAAGATGTGCTGCCGAACGAATCCTTACTGAATGACCGGGGGAAGCTTGGGAAGATTCATTGAAGCTGGTGAGCGTCCGCTTGGCTTGCGGGTGAAGGGATCCCCAAATTTGGTGAATCCTTCGACGAATCCCCCCTGGGAGAGGAAGAATTGTCCGTCTTTCATTCCCATGTAACGGTCGAGGCGGTTGGCTTTTCCGGTGCCATCGTGACTGAACTTGGCTGTGGTGATTTCCTTCCATTCTCCTTTGGCAGTCCGAATCCATTGGTTCCCGTAGAGTGCCTTGCGGAGGAGATGGCCGTTGCGGCCCGCGAAATTCTCCGAAAACGAGTAGAGGCCACGGAGATGTTTCCCTTCTTTTGGGGCTTTCCAGCTGGAGATGAGCATCCACTTTTTGTCTTCGGGGTGGAAATAATATCCCGCGAAGATGGTGTGGGTGGCATCGACGGGTTCGGCGGTGACGAGGAAGCGCTGCTTCTCTCCCGTTTTCCAGGTATATTTGAGGTGGCTGTGACCACCGGTGCCTTCATTGCCGAAACTCCCACTGTTCACTCCTTCGCCTTTTGCGATTAGGGTCACCCGGTCGTCCCGACCAACTTTTTTTCGGTCGGTGGCTTCGCCGCCGCTGTCCCAGACGCTGAAAATGATTCGTCGCTCGGTAGGGCTGTTCACCTGCATTCCAAAATATCCGCGATGCCATCCACAGGCCATGTAGTAGGTCCAAAGTGGCTCTTCCACTCCGGTCATTTCACAGTAGAACGCTGATACTTTTTCTCCCCGCTCGATGGGGTAGGAAAGATGAACGGAGGCGGAGTTGCGCCGGGGCTTGAGATTAAAGTGGGCCTTTGCCATTGCCGGCCCCTTGAGAATGAGCGAGTTGATTTTTCCCCGTGGAGCAGGGGAGGTCAGGACGAAGGAATGATACCCTGTCTTTGCGATCTTAAATTCCCCGAAGTCGGCAACGATTGGAGATGAGCCCTTTCCAATCAGGGTGACTTTGCGGACTTGCTTCCCAACGGTGAGATTGAGATCAATTTTGTCATCTTTGTTGAGCTCAATTTCCACCTGGGCACCCAGGTCTCCGGTTGCATTGATTTGGCCAAACCATTGCACTTCGATTTTTGAATCGTTCCATTTTGTGATTCCTGAACCCGAACTGATTCGGGCTCCATTGGGATCCGGGTGGAGATAGGCCGTAAACGAGGGAATGGTGAGCGCGTCGCCGAAGGCCAGTTGGAGGAGAAAGGGGAGAACGAAAAGGCGTTTCATAAATGAGGGTTTGGTTACGGAGGAATCAGGAGCAGCTTAAACCTCGCGCCGACCCAGCAAGGCTGCGCGGCGAGGGTCGGAAGCCTGAAGGTGGGCCAAAGCAATGGCAAGGGCATCGGCGGCATCCGAAGGAGGCGTTTCGGAAAGACCCAGAAGCGCTCTGATCATAAAGGCGACTTGGTTTTTGTCGGCCGTACCTTTGCCCACAATGGCTTTCTTGATCTTTTTGGGGGAATACTCGTAGATCTTCAGCCCAAAGCCCGCTGCCGCAATCATGGGGGCGGCTCTTGCTGCTCCCATTGAAATTGCCGTGCGGTGGGATTGGACGTAGATGATGCCTTCAATCGCGACCTCATCAGGCTGCCATTTTTCAATGAGATTTTTCACTCCGGTGCAGATGGCCTCCAAAGCCCCTGATTGCTTGATGCGGGCGGGGATGGAAATGACACCATAGTCGAGCGCCTTTGCCGACGTATGATCGCCCTCGAGAATAGCGTATCCGGTATTCCGGACAGCCGGGTCAATTCCTAATGTTCGCACGACCTAGTAGGGACGGAAAGAGGGTCACGCGTCAAGCCTACCTCCGGCGGCGTTTGCCACCACCCCGACGGGGCTTCTTGATGGGCTTTCGCTTTTCGGTGTCGAGGAGAGCCGTATATTGGTAGTCGAACCCCTCAAGCTGCTTGCGCTCAATCTTCTTGTCAATGAAGCCTTCGACCGCGTCGGCAAACTCCAGTTCGTCGGCAGTTAAGATGGTGAAAGCATCACCTTCTTTTTCCGCGCGACCGGTCCGGCCGATGCGGTGGACGTAATCTTCGGCGTTTTCGGGGACACGGTAGTTGATGACATGGGTGACGTCGGAGATGTCGATCCCCCGGGCAGCCACATCCGTCGCAACAAGAATTTTGTAGGTGCCTTCTTTGAAGCCTTTCAATGCCTTCATGCGATCATTCTGGCGAATGTCAGAATGCATGACGGTCACGGTATTTCCAATAGCCTCCTGCTGACCAAGGAGATTTGCGATGATGTCAGCTTCCTTGCGGGTCCGGGTGAAAATCATGAGGGACTCGTAGGCGGTCTTTTCAAGGAGACCGAGGAGAAGTTCGTCCCGCTGGGTCATCGCGACAGGGAAGAATGAATGGGAAACGGTGTCAGGCACTTCCCGTCGGGCGATTTCAACCGTGGCCGGATCGGTGAGACACCACTCGGCAAAGCCGGCGATGACCGGAGGCATGGTAGCCGAAAAGAAAAGAGTTTGGCGAGACTGTTCCTCGTTGTTCCAGGGACAAACGTTGATGATCTTACGAACCTGCGGAAGGAATCCCATGTCCAGCATGCGATCCACCTCGTCGAGAATCAGGATTTTGATCTCCTTGAATTTCATCGTGCCCCGATAAAAGTGATCGATCAACCGACCGGGGGTGGCCACAACGATATCCGCGCCATTTTTCAAATCATCGTCTTGTTTCCCGTGTCCCACACCACCGTAAAGGAGGGCCACCTTGCAGCCGGTCTTGTTGCCATAGTGAATGAATTGTTCGGCGACCTGGTCGGCGAGTTCACGGGTTGGTTCGAGAACGAGGATCTGTGGTTTCCCGATTGGTTCAATGATGGAGAGAGAGGGGAGGGCAAAGGCGGCGGTCTTTCCGGTTCCGGTTTGGGAAGCGCCAATGACATCCCGCCCTTCCAAAATCAGAGGAATAGCCTGAGCTTGAATTGGGGTTGGGGACTCGTAGCCGGACTCGGTCACAGCCTCGAGGACGGTCTCTTTGAGACCAAGTTCGTCAAAACGCATGGAAGGGAAGTACGTGAAGCGGCAGGGAAATCAAGGTTTACTATTGTCGGAATGT
>CALFSW010000064.1 GCA_937916505.1 uncultured Verrucomicrobiales bacterium
CAGTTCAACAACCGATAACTTCGGGGCTAACGCCCAAAGCTATCTTTGGGGTTGGGTCCAACCAGCATATCGAGGAGGACATCGAAGGACTCCCTTGGATTATTCGTGTTGGTCTGATCCTGGGCGAGGAGGAGAAATTCCGGGTCGAAGCCAAGGACATTGTTGCTGCCGTTGAGGAAGGGCGTGACGTTGGCGAGGTCGATGTGCCCGGCGTCGATCACGGAAAGGGAGGCGAGCACGCCGGAGTCGATCTGGTGGGTTCGCACCGCATCACGGTCCGCTTGGGAGAGGGGCCCGAGGTCGGGTGGGAAGAGTTCCGGGAACCAACTCTTGAGAATTTGCAGGTCGGTTTCCTCGGTTCCGGCGGCCTGTGCCAAAATTTCACGAGCCTTTGCCACATCGCCGTCGGTTTTTCGGGTCGCGCGAAGTTTGGCAAGGCTGGCGAGGTGCTGCTTCCGCTGGCCCATGATCTGGAGGAGGGCGTTGAGATCCTTGTAGCCACCGGTGAAGAGGGTGCCGGGAGTCCCGGGACCACCTCCCCCGTCCAAGTCGGGTTGGGGAACTTCCAGAACGCCATCGGCATTGGCATACTCCGCGGGTTCGGTGTTGCGTCGAATTTGTTCATGGATGAAGAGGTAGCGGCCCATTGGCATGCCGAAGGGCACGGAGGGGTCGAAACTGGAGGGGTCGATCCCCGGGAAAGGGATACAAAGCAAGTCTTGATACTGCGCAATGGCAGTCGTGAATCCGTTCACGATCTCCTGATAGGTGTCAATTTCCTCATCGATAATAAACTTACCGGACGGGGCCGGTTCGATCCCGAGACGGAATTTCGCCAGCTGGGCCAGCTTGGGCTTCACAGCCTGGATCTCGGCCACCGCGTAGTCGTAGTAGAGATCGAGGAGAGCGGCACGCAGGCCGGTGTCCAGCGGGCTGGCGGCCACCGCTACCTTTAGGATGTTGAGCTGTTGGCCGATGATTTCCCGGTCAGTCTGTGTGAACAAGTCCGCGGAACTGTCGAAATCGAAGGCGGTGACGTCGGCGCCGGTTCCTTCGTAGAGAAGCCATTTGTAGCGGAAGGGTTTACCACTTTCTTTAATGCTGGTCCGAGTGGAGCCCGCAGTCGTGACCGGGTAGAGCGCGGTCTTTACGCTGGCGAGGATGGGCTCGGCGTATGTTTCGGAGGGAAACCACTGCGAAAAGGACTGGCCGAAAGCAGCCTCCTGGAGCTGGTGGGAACCGGACCGGGGAGGCGTGCCGGTTGCAGGCGTGAGAAAGCCGCTGAAGGACACCACCCCGGGATTGCGGTTTTGGGACTCGGACTGTGCGGAGGAGAGGTTCTCAAACTGGGCGCGGGCCTGCCCGTTCGCATGAGCACGGGGCGCGAGAAGGCCGGAGGCGAGACCAGCAAGGAGCGCGGCAGCGAAGTGGGAAGTGATTGGTTTCATGGAGTCGGCAGACAAGGGGCGGGGAAAGATTTCATTGCGGAGCAGGAACGAGATTGGAGAGCACGGGAAGGGGTGTCGGGATGTCCCTAACGAGAATGAAAATGCCCGGGAAGGGCGCAGGGTTGCCGCCGCCGGTGAGGGTCTCGGTGTATTCTCCCGTGATCCTGTTTTCTCCGATCAGGTGGGGTTCGTTGGGAGTGTTGAGAGCAGTCTGCGCGTTCAGGACGAGTTGCCGGCTGAAGGTTTCGCCCGCAAACAAGCTCCCGGACTTGGCGTCAAAGGTCATCACCGGCGAGTCAATATGGAACTGCGCGGCGGTGGCGATGACTCCCGAGCCAGGCCATTGGCCTTCGGGGATCAAGGTGGTGGAAGTGCTGGTATCACCAATCCGGGGCCCGGTGTCGGAGACGCTGTCAGGCACCGGCAAGCCGTCGTTCCCTGCCCCGGCTCCGAAAAGGGCCGTTGCGACCCCACCCTCTTGAGCGACTTTCAAGCGGAAACTCCGGCTGCTGACTTCCCCGGAATCAGGAATCAGGGTGCCGGTCCAGAACGAGTCATTGTCGTTGAGGAGCACGATGTGAGTGGTCGCTCCACCGATGAAGTAGCTCTCTCCGGCGAGCTTGAGATCGACGATGATGACGCGCTGGCCATTGATGTCGGAATTGTCGAGAAGCGTGATCGGGATAAGGGCGGAAGTGCCGCTGACCGGGACCGAGCCGGTGTTCGGGGAGCCCCCTCCACTCAGGGTGTAGTCGATGAGTTGAGACTGATGCTCATGTTGATTTCAGTCCGCGATGCGCCTTCCAAATCGGCTACGCACCCGAAAGGGAAACTTCATTGTAGTGACATGGTGTCCAAGCAACGGGCCTCTCCCTTGCTCCACCCGTCCTATGAAATCACCCCTCCTCCTCGCTCCTCTCACCTGCATTCTCCTTTCCAACCAAATCGATGCCGTCGTCATCGTTGCCGAAGAAGCGGTATTCTCACCTCCCGAATCACAAGCAATTTTTCCGGCCGGAAACCTCAACGTCTTCCAACAATTCGTCCTCGGATTTGAAGCAGAAGAACAGGTCGGCGAAAAAGGAGAGATCGATCTCGTCTTCACCACTCCCGAACTCAAAATCACTGGTCTCATTGAAAACATCGGATACGCCTCCGTCGATGGCAACGCCTCCCTATGGATGAGCAACCCCCTGGTCCCATTTATTCACCGTCCGAAGCAGGCGGGCGAGCCCGTTAGGGATTGAGCTCGACTGACTGCTTTCTACCTCTCTACGATCTCTTCAAGGCCCCATCCAAAAAGAAAATTCCTACAGTGTGCTAAAGACCTGAGGTTTGATACTTGCTTAGCCGGGAAGTGACGTCTATAAAAAATGATTAATATAATAAATAAAATTATCGGATTACTAATTGCGCAATCGCTCCTTGTCTCTGCTGACACTCTTTATGTTGATAACGATACCAGCCACCCCGCTGACTTCCGAACCTTGTTGGCTGCATATGATGCCGCTTCCGACGGAGACGTGATCATTCTTGCGCCATCAGCCAACCCGTATGATGGGCTGGTTGTTCAAAAGAAAATCACCATCAAAGGAAACGGCTTTGGTGGCGATGCCCCGCCCAATCTCCTGGGTTCGCCGGTCGTGGCGACTATTTCCAGTGCAATCACGCTTGGTGGGACTGCCGATCAGGACGAATACCTCAGTGCCCAGGGAGCCGTTTTGGAAAGTCTTCGCATTACAGCTGGTGTGACCGTCAATTCCAGTCGCTGCTTCTTGAAGCGATGCTTGATTTCCAGCCAGGTTCTTTTTAAGAGTCCTGGATTGACGATTGAGGGTTGTTTGATTGATGCTTCGCTGACTCTCAACTCAAGTTCGTTCATATTCACCGATGGTTCGGGAACGATTTACTCAACGTCCCTGAATGCCCGAAATTCGATTTTTTTAGGCAGCGTGGGCGCGCAATATACTGCTTCCTTCGACTATTGCATTTTTCGTGGAACGTCTGGTCGGCCCACTCCGGGTCACAACCTTCGTAATGCGGTTGTGAGAAACAGTATTTTTGGCAG
>CALFSW010000065.1 GCA_937916505.1 uncultured Verrucomicrobiales bacterium
CGGGCGACGAAACATTTCGCTTTGGGCTCGTTGGCGATCATGGGCATTTGGGACTTACTCTCGCCGACGGCAAGCAGTTTCTACAAGTAGTCGATTCATCACCATTGCCTCTCGAAGAGTGGACGCATGTTGCCGTCATTAAGACGACGGAAGGTTTGCGGCTCTATAGAAACGGAGCACTTGTATCCTCAGAGCCTTTAAATGGGTTTCAAGTACAACCGCACAAGCCTTTCAGCATCGGGGGAATCCCTAATGAGTTCGACGCCAGGAAACGAAATCAAAGACTGGGATTCTGGCACGGACGAATCGACGAACTTGCCTTCTTCGGATCCGCCCTGACCAGCGACCAGATTGAAAAACTATTTCAACTCACCCCATAATTTTAAACCTGGAAAAACCTTCTTAGTAACTATGAGACTGCGACACTTGCTGAAAACACTAGCCCTCAGCCTGATTGGATTTTCCTCCGTTATCCTGGCGGAAGAGAAACCCAACATCGTCATCATTCTCACCGATGATCAGGGTTATGCTGACGTCAGCTACAATCCGCACTCTCCGCCGGAAGTCAGTACGCCGAACATCGATGCCCTCGCTCATTCGTCCATCATCTGCACGCAGGGTTACACCAGTGGACACGTGTGTTCGCCGACTCGTGCCGGGCTCATGACAGGTCGGTATCAGCAACGATTTGGGATCTATACCGCCGGCGAAGGAGGCTCAGGCGTTCCGCTTGATGAGGTGTTTATTCCCCAGCGACTCAAGCCAGCAGGTTACATCTCCGGAGCCCTGGGCAAGTGGCATCTCGGACTCACCGAAGAATACCATGCCATGAATCGAGGGTTCGATGAGTTCTATGGCTTTATGGGACGCGGGGCGCATCCTTACTTTAATCACTCGGACATGGATCACCCTATTTATCGTGGCCTCAAACCCATCAAAGAAGAAGGCTACCTCACCACTCGAATCACCGAGGAAGCGGTCGATTTTATCAACCGTCACAACACGGAGCCTTTCTTTCTCTATGTCGCCTACAACGCAGTGCATTCTCCACCGGAGGCTCCCGAAGAGGACATCAAGAACGTGACCGGGGACAAAAAACGCGACACCCTGATGGCCATGATCAAACACCTCGATCTGGGAGTGGGAGAGATTGTGAACTCGCTGAAGAAACACGACATTTTTGACAATACCCTGCTCATCTTTCTCACGGACAATGGCGGCTCCAGTGCCATGAGCGCCAACAATGCACCGCTGCGCGGCTTCAAGCAGATGGACTACGAGGGTGGAGTTCATGTTCCCTTCATCGTGTCGTGGCCGGCTCAACTAGAAGGCGGGAAAAAATGCGAGGTTCCCATGTGGTCGATTGATCTGTTTGCCACGGCTCTCGACGCTGCCGGGCTTCCCATGCCAGAGGACAAACCTCTGGACGGCAAGAGTATCCTGCCTGCTCTCAAAGGCGAAACCGACAAACTCCACGACGAGCTTTATTGGAGTTCTGCAGGTGCCAATGGAAAGTGGGCGATTCGTTCGGGGAATTGGAAACTGGTCGCAGAGAAAAAACGCATCGAACTATTCGATCTTGAAAAGGATCTCAGCGAAACGACCGACCTCGCGACTAAACATCCGAAAGTTGTTTCCGAACTCACCGCCAAATACAACGAATGGCTCGACGAAATGGCGGAGCCGATCAGCAATCAGCCAAAGCGCTGGAATCCCAATGCCGGGGCACCCGCCAAAAAAATGTCGAAGGAAGAAAAGAAAGCGGCGCGCGAAAAAGAAAAAGCCAAGCGCATGAAAGAGCGCGAAGCAAAGAAACCTGGCAACCAAATGCCCGAATCCTCTGAATGATCTGCTTCGGCAAATGTAGAAAAGGATCTCCGTATCCGCCGCGTCGGTCCCGCCGTTGCAAAGGCTCTGCAGCGGGTGCGGAGACCCTTTTCTACATCCCTGCGACGACGTCCATTTTTTAATCTCACCATGAAATCCTTCCTCACAGTCTCGATTTTTTGCCTGTCGGCAATGATCGCCACAGCCGCAGAACGTCCTAACATTATCATATTTCTGATCGACGATCAGAACCCGTCGAGCATCGCTGCCTTTGGCGGCGATACCTACACTCCCAACCTCGACCGCATGGCAGAGGAAGGAATGAAGTTCACTCGCGCCTACGTTAGCAGCTCGGTTTGCACGCCTTCTCGATACAGCTTTCTGACCGGTCGGTTTGCGGGAAACTCGCACAGCAAACTCTACCTCGACGAGGTTGGCGGCAAAGAGAACCAGGGGCTTCCCGGTTTCAACGTCGCGCTGGAACGCGACAAGATGAACGTCGGAAATGTTCTCCGTGAAGCCGGTTATACCACCGGATTTGTAGGGAAGTTTCACCTCACTTCCGAGTTGGATTTTCCGGAGTTCTACAAAGGGAAAGACAAATGGATCGACATTCCCAAAGACGCGAACCCCGGGCCGGAAGCCTCGGCTCAGTTCGCCCACAACGAGCGCTGGATGCGCCACTACCTCAAGGAGCTGGGCTTTTCCTGGGCAAAGAATGTTTACCCGGAAAATTCGCATTCACCCTATTCCCAGCACAACCCGGAGTGGACCACAGTTGCCGCCTTGGAATTCATTGAAGAGAATAAGGACGGCCCATTTTACCTTCACCTTTGCAGCACCTTGCTGCACGGGCCGGACAAGTCGTGGCGAAAATCCATGGATCACCCGCTCATCACCGGAGAGGGAGAAGTGGAAAGTCTTCCCGAAGTCATGACGCCTCGGGCCGAGCTTCTCAAAACCATCACGGAACGCGGGTTCGATCCCGACAGCCATGTGGCGGGTGAAGCGTGGATTGATGATTCGCTTGGGGCCGTGATGCGAAAGCTTGCGGAACTCGGAATCGATGACAACACGCTGGTGATTTTTGCGCCGGATCACGGTCGCGACGGCAAGGCCTCCGTCTTTTCCCTTGGGGCGGCTCAAGTGCCCATGATCATGCGCTGGCCCAAAGGAATTCCTGCCGGGCAGGT
>CALFSW010000066.1 GCA_937916505.1 uncultured Verrucomicrobiales bacterium
TGTACCGTCTTTCGGCTGCGCTGAGGGCGGATTTCAATAAAGTCGTCATCGTTGAACACGATCGCACCAACCCGATCGCCCTGATCCAGACAGCGCCACGCGGCCACTGCTGCCAGTTCCGCTGCGATCACTGATTTCATTTTGAACTCGCTGCCAAAAAACATGCTGCGCCGCTGATCGAGCACGATATAGGCCGGGCGGTCGCGCTCTTCCGAATAGGCGCGCACGATCGGCTTGCGCGTGCGCAAGGTCGCCTTCCAATCCATCGTGCGGATATCGTCGCCGGGAAGGTAGCCACGGAGTTCCTCGAAATTCAGACCTCGTCCGCGCAGCTTCGAGGCGTGTTTGCCGGCGAGCAGGCTGTGCATCGGTTGGCGTGGCAGAAACGAGAAGCCGCGTGCCTTGTGCTGAAGCCGGTTGAGCGCCGGCAGACTTGTGAAGACCCGTTCGTCCATCATCCGACTGCGACTTGGGTTAAAAGTTCTTCGATGACCCGTTCCGCCGTGATGCCTTCGGCATTGGCCTCGAAGCTGAGCATCAAACGGTGGCGCAAGACATCCGGCGCGATCGCCTGAATGTCTTCCGGGAGAACGTGGTCGCGCCCTTTGAGCCAAGCGTAAGCACGGCCGGCCTTGTCCAAACTGAGCGTCCCGCGGGGGCTTGCGCCGACCTCGATCCAGTTCTTCAATTCGCCTTCGTAACGACCCGGATCACGCGTCGTGGAAATCAGTGCGACGATGTAATTCTCGATCGTCTCCGACACGTGGATGTTACGAATCTCCTCGCGCGCCTGAAGAACAGCCTCCTGTTTGATAACTTCAGCGGTCTCCTTTTTCTCGCCAGAAGCGGCCTCTTCACCACGCACCAGTCGCATGATTTTGACCTCGTCGGCCTCGGGAGGGTATTCGACCAACACCTTCATGAGAAAGCGATCCATCTGCGCTTCGGGCAGCGGGTAGGTGCCCTCTTGTTCGATTGGGTTCTGGGTCGCCATGACCATGAACAACGGTGGCAGCTTGTGCGTTTTGTTTCCGACCGAGATGGTGCGTTCTTCCATCGCTTCGAGCAAGGCCGCCTGAACTTTCGCGGGCGCACGGTTGACTTCGTCAGCGAGCACGATGTTGGCGAAGATCGGACCGGCTTGGAAAGCGAAGCGCTCCTCACCGCCTTCGCCGAGATACATTTCTGATCCCGTGATGTCGGATGGGAGAAGATCGGGCGTGAACTGAATCCGGCTGAACTCCGCCTCAAGATTCTTCGAGAGGCTCTTCACGGCCCGGGTCTTGGCGAGGCCCGGAAGCCCTTCGACGAGAACGTTTCCGTTGCAGAGCAAAACCACCAGAAGGCGTTCGACAACCTCGGACTGGCCGATGATCGATTCCTGCATGCGCTGCTGCAGTTGAATGATGGATTCTCTTGGGTTCATTTATCAGATTTTTCTTTGATGACTTTGGCCTTCGCACAGCGAATTCAAGATGGAGCATCCCTCTATCGAAGGCGGAGACGCTCCTACCAGCAGGATGGAGTCGCGGGAAAGGCGGGTTCCGCTGAAATGCACCCAGTTGGGATACGATTGCTCCAGATTGGAGGATTTGACCTCCGTCTTGCTCAGGGGGCGCTCATCCTGGCCCGCCGTAGGAACGGCGGGCTGGGCAGATGAGATGACACGATTCCTCACAGCCCATTTTTGACAGAAAGGAAGATTTCCAGCTATTGCCCTTAGGGCGTATACCAGATCGATGAAGGCCTTGTGTTTGCGGGAAAACACCGCAGGAAACCTCATTTCCCGCCATGGCCTTGAAATCCCCGTTTAAGGATACCCCCATGCCTCCCATGCCGGGAGGCGGTCAGATTCCCCTATTTCATGGCAAAATCAGTAATGAGCCCTGTGCGATTGGTTCAAGAACCACCTGACAAAGACGAGTGATCGTGAGAGCCAGACGATTGAACTTTTCGACTTCGTCCAAGGATGGATAAACCGAGGACTAGAAGGTCAGAGTCGAGCGAAGGCTGAATACGGTAGCGTTGTCTGCAGTTTTAAGGGCTGGCTCGATAAACTGAAGGTCTGCGGCGACGCGGAACCAAGGGGTGACTGCGACTTCGTAGAAAAGCTCCACACCTTGTTCGCTGCCGTCCAGAAGAAGGCCGGGTAGCTCGTCACTGACTTCGAGATAGTAGTAACCAATGCCGAAACGGTCGATTGGGCGCCCGGGAATCAATCCGGTGCCGCCAATGCCTGCACTGAGAAAAAGAGGGATAGGATTGGTATCCTCATCAGCGATTCCAACTCGTCCGAACACCCCCCACCCTTCTCCGGTTTTTGGGTCATGGGAGAGATGCTGCTCAAAGTTATAGTAGGCGTTCCAGGTACTGCCCTCCGTCATGGCCATCAGTGGAGGAAGAATGATGCGTGGGTCATTGAGGGCGGTAAAGTCGCCTTCTGCGTAGGTCACTCCAAATAACTGATGTCCTGGTTGACCAAAGAAATTTGTCGCGAACTGCACCTCGACATTGTAGCCGGTGCCATCCTCCCAAACGGTGTCGAATCCGCTGGTGCTGATGTCTCCCTCGAGATCATAGGCGCTGGCAGAAACGGTAATCCCTTCTGACGGAAGCCAGATCATCCCGGCCCCAAGTGTTGAGTAGGGCGCGGCCATGAGCGTGACCGGGTTGAAAGAGAAGGCCAGGTTCTGAAATTTCTCATCGCCGCTCCCGTGGGCAAAGGAGTTGGCATCCCCCACTGTCGTGTCGAGCTTGCCGAAAAACACGCCGAAGGTTTCAGACAGGAACTGCATGACGACAACGTGGGAGAGGTAAGTTCCCTCGCCGTCCGGGGCACTCAGAACATAGTCGGTGTTGACCGGCATGAGTCCCCCACCATAGCGGTTCGCGGGTGTGCCATAGTAGGTCTCACCGTGGATCTCGATAAAACCGCCGGGCCACCAACCTGCTTTGTCGGTGTCAAGCTTGAGGCGGAAGTCGAGACTGCCATTGTCGCCCCAGTCATCGATGTCGCGTCCCCCGTCGACCACGCTCTGGTAGTATTGGTGAAGACTGACATCAATCTGAATTCCATTGTCAGCGAGTTTTTGGCGGGTGCCGCCCCAGTCGCCGGTCATGACGTCGCGGGTCCAGGCATCGCCACCAAGGACGGGGACAGGAAAGAGGGTCTCTTCTTCCTCGGCCATCGCGGGAGCGATGAATGCAAAGGAGAGTCCTACGAGTGCTGTCGGTCGGATTACTGCATGCTGTTTCATATCGGAGTAAGTGGAATGATTGGGTGGTTTATTACTTCTTCGTCGGGGTGTAGGGATCGGGAGTTCCGAGCCGGATCGGAGGTTCGACCATCAACGATTTTTGAAACTCAACCACCCGCTTCGTAACGGGTGCCATGAACCAGGCGTCGGCAACGTCCACCTTGTCGAGGGGGTAAAGTTCTTTTGGGTCTTTGATCAGATTGAACATCTGCGGCATGTTCAATTTCTGAGGTGCTCCAAACATCGAGTCCAACTTGATGAAGTGCATTTTGTAATCGCGGTACTTGTAGGCATACATCTCTTCGCCGTTGTAAACCGGAAAGCCCTCGCGGTTGGATTTCTTCTTTTTCCCGAGAAGGAAGTCCAACTGGTCCTTGCCGTCGATCATGCGATCAGCCGGCACCTTGTAGCCAGCGAGGCTTGCGAAGGTCGGCAGTAAGTCGGTGGTGTGCACGATCTCGTTGGTCTTCCGCCCGGCCGGGATCTTCCCGGGCCAGCGCACCAGGAACGAAGTGCGAAGAGACCCCTCCAAGGCGGTGAAATAATTTCCGCGCCAAAATCCGGCGGTGCCATGATGCCCTTCAATCTGCTCGGGGCCGTTGTCGCTGGTCCAGATCACGATCGTATTTTCACTGATTCCAAGCGAGTCGACCTTGTCGAGGATCCGCCCCGCATAGGCATCGATCTGCTCGAGGACGTCGGCGTAATTCCCCTTCCCGGTCCTGCCCTTGAAATCCGGATGAGGTAAGGTCGGCAAATGCGGCTGGGTGAACGGCACGAAGGCAAAGAACGGCTTCTTGGCCTTCACCTGGCGCTCCATGAAATCCATCGTCTTCTCGGTGAGGTCGTGATCAATCAACGGACGATCCGCGAGCGTGTAGGTTTTGACCTTCTTGGCAGGCTGTCCCTTCCTGGCATCGTAGATCGAGGACGCATTGGTCTCTTTTGGATCGTAGTAGTCGCTTGTGGGGTAAAGGACTTCGTCAGTAGAGTCGGGAATTCCATACCACTCGTCGAAGCCCTGATCGGTTGGGAAGCGCCCGGGAGTGTTGCCAAGATGCCATTTGCCAAACATCCCGGTTGCGTAGCCCGAGTCGGAAAACAGTTCGGCCATCGTGACTTCCCACTGCGTCATTCCGTAGAGCATCCCCCAGACGACCTTGGTCGTTCCGGAACGGATCGGGTGGCGTCCGGTCATCAGAGCCGATCGACTCGGCACACACTGCGGCTCGACATTGTAGTTGAGCAGCATGGTTCCCTCCTTGGCCATGTTGTCCAAGTGCGGCGTTTGCGCCCCGCGGAGGATCCCGCCGCCATAGCATCCGATCTCACCCCAGCCGAGGTTATCGACCACCATGACGACAACATTGGGTTTTTCTTGAGCATGAGCACAGAGAGCCGAAGCGAGGAATGCAATTTGTAGTAAGGTTTTTTTCATACTAAGTTATGTGGTCGGGGATGGATGGTAATTGTTTACGTTCTCTCATGGTTTTTGCTGTTTGATTTTTCCTTTAGGGTGTGTAATCGATCGGCGAAGTGTAAGCGCGTTCCTGGGTAGTCTTCTTCGCGGCGGAGGTTGGAAGATACAAATTTACTTAAA
>CALFSW010000067.1 GCA_937916505.1 uncultured Verrucomicrobiales bacterium
GGTGCTCTTCAGCGGGGGATGGTGTTTCCTCTTCATGGCCGCGTTTTACGCCATCGTCGATTGGGGCGGCCTGAAAAAGTGGGCCTTCCCGCTGATCGTGATCGGCATGAATTCCATCGCCGCCTACGTCATCGCGCACTTGATCGGCGACTTCACTTCCGGCAGCTTCAAAACCCACTTCGGTCAGGAAATCTTTGCGCTCTTCGGAGAGAAATTGGAGTTGCTCCTCGAGGGTTTGGCCGTGCTCGCGAGCTACTGGCTGATCCTGTTCTGGATGTACCGCCGCAAGCTGTTTCTTCGCATCTAATGATGACTCCCCGGTCATTGCCGCGAAAGTCCCTTTACTGTGAATCGAGGTTCAAAGAGCAACACCGTCGTGAGTACAAAACAGCACCGAAAGAAAGAGCCCCGGTGCCGTTGGTGACTATGAGTTTAAACAGGTTCCCGTGTTGGTTTGAGGTTTTGGAGGAGGCTCCCACAAAGTTAGAGAAAGACGAGGCAAAGAAGGATACGCGCTCGCCACGGCTTGAAGGGATGAAAGAAGCTCTTGCCGACCTCGAGAAAGGCACCCTCAAGAAGAAGGGGCATCCGGCAGAATCCACCGGGCCGTATCGGGCCCAATTCATCGGTTTACTGAAGAGCGAATGCGGCGTCACATGGGAATATGTCAAAGCGTTGAAATCCACCTCGAAATTGAGCAAAATCGATCGCGACGAAGTCTGAAAGATGATGAGGGGCTACAACGACATCATGGATGCGGAAATCAAACATCGCTTTGGAAAAGACATCTACGCAAAGCTCAATCAGCAAGCGAAAGAAAAGTGATCGATGGAAATCACCTGATCGCGAATAGGAGTGCGCCGCCGCAGGCAGCACTACTTTCCGGGATCTGAACGCGTTGCTGGAATTGCAAGCGATTAGCCTTTCGATCTTCTGTATGAAATATGCCATTCACAAAAAAAATTCGCCTGGGAGTTGCCGTCTTGGAAGGGTGCTCTCATGAATGCAGGATCCCCGCAGAATAGAGTCTCCAGCGCTAAGAAGGAGTGGATGCCGCTTGAGTTGGCGGAGAAGGAGGTTTTCCGCCGAATGGCGCGGTTTTTCGGAATTGAGAATTACACTTATATGGTGATGGCTAATCACTTCCACATTCTCCCGAGGACACACGACGGGGACTGAATCCCAGGCCGTTATCGCTCCGGATCCTTTCCAAAATCGAATACCAGATTGTGGATTTCTAACAATCTTTATCGGGGGATTTCAAGTGTCGCTGTTCAGGTGGTCATTTCAATGGTCCGGTCCGTCGATCCCTGGTCCGGAGCCGGAAGAGAGCATCTCGGCCTCGGCGATGACTTGTTCCTGGTTCTCAACCGACAGCCCGCTGGCGGAGAGCCACTGCCTTGCCCGGTCAGGTTCACTCTGCAACCACGTCCGGGCCACGGTCTCCAACGAGTCCAGTCGAAGAGTGTCATCCTGAATCCAACCTGCCCACTCCGCTGCTAATTCGGGATCTTCGGAACCCAATTCGCGGGCAAAGCTGCCGACCGCAATGTCCCGGGCGCTGGAGGATTGCATGTCGGTGAGGTATGCACCTGCTGTGACGGGATCATTCCGGGTCCAGTGGCGCACAGCCTCCTGGAGTGCTTCGTTCCGGGACTGGTCCGACAGGCCGTTCGCCCAGTGGAGGGCTTCCATCGGGTCGCGCCGGGCTAGTTCCAGGGCGACGCGGCGCACGGCATCGACAGCGTGATCTTCTTCGGCGTGGGCTTCGATCCAGCGGGCGGCTTCGAGTGGATCTCCGCGGACGAGGGCTTCGGCCACCTGTTTGAAAGCGATGGCCTTGGCGGGACCGTCGGGCAATCCCTCCGCCCACCGGGTGGCCTGGAGCGTCCCGAGTTCAACCTGCACTGAAGCAATCTCCTTCACGCCTTCGTCAAGGGTGAATCCACCCCAGAGGCGCCCGAGCACTGAAGCGTCTATCCCCATCGATCTTGTGGTGAATTCCATGGCGGCCCCGGGATCGACCGTGGCAAGCCCCCGGATGAGCCCCCTCCTGAGCACGCTTCGTTCCCGGGGGTCGGAGACTTCCGCCAGGTGGGCCTTGGCTCCTTCCGGATCACGGCTGACCCAGCCTGACATGATTGATTCCAGCGCTGCTCCGCGAAGAGCACGGTGTGGCACAAGCTTTGCCACGGTGTCTGCGGCGGTCGGACCATCGAGCCTGCCCCATGCTGTTAAGAGAAGTCTTAAGCGGGCATCCGGCTGCTTGGAATGTTGGTTTCTGGCGAGCAGGGATTCGAACAGGGTGCGGGCTTGGGATGGATTGAGATCAAGAAGCAGCTCCGCCAGGATCCTGTTGGCGACCAAGGGGTCGGATTTAGTTAGAAAATTCTCGACGGTTGCCGGGGATGACTCCCCCCGAACGCCTGCAGTGCGCCCGCGATTGAGTTGCGGCCGGGCGTCGGCGCGGCCGGAGAGCTCCTGGTTACCCGGGATCGATTCCCCGGCGTCCGATGGGTCGGACTGGACACTGGCTCTTCCGGCAAGAAAGGTAATGACCGCAGGGAGGCACCAGATCCAGGAAGCGAGACGCGGGAAGGAGCCTGACGAGAGTTTTGTTTTTAGTTTCCTGCAGTTCATGGCACGAGCGGTTTGTTCAAGTTCGAAGGTGGTTGCGTCTAGTAGGAGGGGAGGACGCGGCATTGCAGAACTTGATCACTTCATGGGATGAGCGATGTGGGACGGGCATGCCCGTCCCACATCGGTTGATCCTATGAATCAGGGTGTCTTATTCGTTGGGATCGAAGATGACGACATGCGTCCAGATCGACCCTGCTGGGGTTTTGATGGCTGCAGGAAGCGGAGGATTCAATTCGTCAATAGGACCGTGGTCTGCAATGATGACGTGGAACTCACCACCGAGGGGATCCTCGATCGGTCCTTCCGATTTGGAACTGAGCCCCAGTCGGCCGCTGAACGTCGATTCGCACGAACCGCCCACGATGTGACCCATCAGGAACGTCGCTCTGCCTTGCCCTTTCTGCCCAATCCATGCCGTGTAGGCGTGGTGTGGATTGAGCCCCACGGCGTGAATGTTCACCGTGACCCCCTTCTCGTTGCGGAGAATTTTGGTGGTCCACCCTTCAACCCGCAGCTCTTCGAAGTCTGGCAGGTAGGGCGGCCCCACCGGGCCAGGGTTCACCTTGGTCACAACCACATACCCCGTCCCTTGGACGGCCGGACCGGCGAGAGCGGGTGACTGGGTGAGGAATACTCCCAGCGCGAGGGCCAGGATGGATTTCAGTGCGATTGGATTTTTCATGTTCTTGTTTGGTTTCATTTTGGTTTTGGTTTTCTTTGTCTTACTTCTAGAAAATTGCTTTGTGATGGCTGGGAAGCTTGGAGTTTCGTTCTGCGAACGCCTTCAATCACGTAAGCGGATGTTTTGTCCAAAACGGGTCATGCTAATTTAAAAATAACGTCTTACCATCCGGTATTTAATCGAACACGGTCAGCCCGCTTGGAACGCTCATTGGCACATCGATCCGAAGATCAACGCTGGCGGGATCTGTGAGCGCTCGCAAGAAAGCGATGAGCTCCTGTATCTGACGCTCGTTCACTGGCCGACTCTTCAGCTCATTTGCGGTGGCAATCGCATCCCGCAAGGCAGGGTCGTCCTGCACGACGAAGTCGAGGGCATCGAGGTCTAACCGGGACGGCAGGACAGCGTGGGCCCGATCGTAGTTCTCAAGATGCTGGACCGGATCGAAATGGTGTCGTACCACGGCATCGAGAGAATTGTAGGCACCGGAATGTCCCCATGGACCGGTCAACTCCACATTACGAAGGGTCGGGGTTCGGAACTTGAACCGATCGGCTGAATCTCCGGTCTCGCGCGCCAATCCGAAGTCTTCGTGACCGCTGGGACCGTCGCCTTTTCCTGGTCCGATTTGGGGCATGGCCACGGCATGAAACTCCTGATCGGTTTGGAAGGTGCCGGAATGGCAGTCCGCACATCCAACCCGACCATAGAAGAGATCCATGCCGGCTAAGGCTTCGCCGCTCATGGAATCGCGCGCCCCCCGGAGGTGGCGATCAAAGGGACTCTGATCAGCTCGCCAAGCGACAGCCTCGAAGGCCGCGATGGCATTCGCTGCGTGCACAAAGGTGATATCAGACGCCTCGTCGATGTCATCAAAGGCTTCCGTGAAACATGTCACATACTCCGGAATGTCCTTCAGACGCTGGGCCAGTAAATCCCACACACCGCCCGGACCAGCCAGGAGTCCGGATGTTGCGGCGGTTCCGATCTCATTCTCCCCGTGCTGCCCGGCCATTTCGGTTCCCGATGTCACCGGGAACATCGCCTGCACCGCAAGAGGATTATCGAGGCCTTCTGGAAGATCTGTGCCGACCGGCGACTGGAATCCCGAGGGCTGGCTCGGGTCCGCCGTGACGCGGCCGTCATGAAACATGCGAGTGAACTCCTTCGCCCCGAGGTTGAAAATGTGGGGTGCATTGCGGGGCACGCGTTCTACAACCGCTTCCGATCCAGACCCTGTGTTGCGCGCCACCCCAAAGCCGCGTCCACCCTCTCCGATGGGGAGGGAGAGTCCGTCCGAGGTGCCCCCGAAGGGATGGTGACAGCTGGCGCAGGATATGTTTTTATTCCCGCTCAGGATCTTGTCAAAGAA
>CALFSW010000068.1 GCA_937916505.1 uncultured Verrucomicrobiales bacterium
TCATTCTCAATTTGCATGAATTTCTGACACGGAATTGATCCCTCAAACTAGTGCTCCATAAATCTTAGAGTGAAGAATATTCCTGAATTCTAGACTTTCCCTTTTTTTAAGACCCATACCATGGGATGGGGGCCTGCAAAATTATATCGCATCAAGTTCGCTTCCGACGAGCGTCGTGCTCTGGAAGAAATTCGTGACCAGGGAACTCAGAAAGCTCGTAAATTCAAACGAGCACTCTCTTTTTTACTTTCCGATGAAGGTCGATACGGACCTGCCATGAAAAACGCTGATATCGTCGCGACAACCGGGCTTTCTTACAGCAGCCTGGAACGGTTTGGAAAGCGATGTTGTGAGGTCGGCCTGCTTGCCGCACTTGATCCAATCCCCCGGGAAAAAGGTCCCCGTGAGATCAAAATCACCGGCGAAGTTGAGGCCCATATCACTCGACTCGCCTGCGCCCATTGGTTTGCCTGGATGAGTTTGCCAAACAACTTCTCTCTGAAACGAGAAATCCGCGACCTCCAACGCCGGGAAATCTAGCCAAGTATGATTCCGAATATGTGAGGGAGAGGAGTATGACAGGATTCATGCTCAGCCACCAGGACGCTCGGATCAAGCTCCACTCCATTTACCCCGCAATTTAAGATTTACGGAGCACTAGATCGGCTACTGCTTCGAGATCAATTCGATGCGATAGCTGTAAGCCTCCCCCTCCGACAGGCCGCTGCCGCTGGTGATCTTCGAATCCGTGCCGTCGTTCTGCAACGAACCTGTGAACGAAGGTTGTGGCGCGATGAGGGTGACCTTGATCATTCCGCGCTCGCCTTCTAACAATAACCCGGAGTGCAGCGCAGCGAGTTTGATGCCCGACTTGTCTTGGTAGATGAAATTACGTTCGCCGGTCGTTGGGTCGGTGCCGCCCCAGACGGTATCGCCGCTCTCGCCGTTGGGGATGCTCACGTCGAAGAACAATTCCTTGCCAGGCTCCATGAGGTAGGTCGTGCCGCTTGGGCTAAAGCCGCGCAGCCCGCCGGTCCGCGTGATCTTCTTCCCGGGGATCTCTCCATCCTGAAAGTTGTCCGGGTTGAGGGTGGCACCGACGCGCATGAACAGCTGATCCTCCGACACCGGGACGGTCGTCCGGAGGGTCACCATTTCGAGCTCACCCGGTTGTGGCGGGGTGCCGCCGGGGACGAAGATCATCGGCGCTTGCTGCCACTCGATGAGATCACGGCTCAGGTAGTAAGCGTAGGTCGCATCCGTGCCGAATGGGCGCGTGTAGCTGAGCTGCGCATAGGTGCCTTCGTCATCGCCCTCGCCTTTGAACAGGCTGAGTCCCTGGCCCTGGCTGGCCGTGAATTTCGAGGTGCCGTTGACGCCGTAGAGGAAGCTGGTGACGTTGTTAGCGGAGCTGGCGGTGGTGAAGCGGAACGGGTCGGCCTCAGCGCGATTGTAGTCGAGCCCGTTGGCTGTGGTCCAGTCGTTGAAGGCGAAGAATCCGGCGGTCGGCGTCACGCGCACCGCGAGCCCGCGCGGTCCGTTACTGGTCACATACTGGATCAGCTCCAACTGCGACCCGGGTGGCAACCAGGCGTCGCCGGGGAGCAGCAGGTCACCGTCGAGCCGCGCCTCAAAGCTGGCGATGCCGGTGATCGATGCTGAGGTGACTGGATCAATGATCTCCCAAGTGTCGCCGATATCGATAGTGGAGTTGCTTGCGGCGAGTTCGTCGACGAAGTCGATCACGAACTGGCCGTTGAAGTTGGCGCCAATGTTGCTGCGGACTTTGAGGCAGCCGGAGGGGATTTGATCCGGGCGCGCTCCGATCTCGATGACGAACTTGCCGCCGTTGACGGCGTTGACGGCGATGGTGCGGGTGTCGAAGCAGGCTCCGACCCCGACGCGTGTCTCGGCACCGAGGGTCTGCGAGTAGTCGCCGGTCTTGAGCTCCGTGCCAAAGCCGAGCACGTTGAGCTGGCCACCTACGAGCGCGAGCGCCTCGCCATTCCCTTCGGCAATCCGCCACTCCGGTGCGTTGATCGGGCCGTCACCGCTGAGGGTGAATTTGCCTTTGATGGTGCGAAGGTTGTCCTTGAGGGCATCGAAGTGGACGGTCGCTCCGTGGATCGTGACCTCGGCGCCGGCGTCGATGGTGGCGACAGTGCCGCCGATATCGACGGTGACGGGTGCCTGCTCGTAGATGTCCGGGTCGGGGTTCAAATCGTCCATCGGTGACTCGATCCGCACGTGGGCGTCGGCGAGCATGCGGTCTTGGAACATGTGGAACGAGCCGGTGGTGCGGGAATTTGTGAAGGTACCGCCGAGGATGTTGAAGCGCTTGGGCACGCCGGAGGCACTGCTGATGCGGTGGAGTCCGCCGTCCAGGATGGTGGTGCTGGCGTTGCGGCCGATTTGAGTAAAGGAGCCAGCGTTTCTTGCTTCAAAGGTGGAGCTGCCCGTTCCACCAACCCGTCCAATCACGAGTTCGCCTTTGTTGACGAAATCGCCGAGTGGACGGAAGCGACCACCGTCGATGATCGAAATTTTGCCGCAGTTCAATTCGACGGTGCTGAGGGCGTTGAAACTCGCCCCGCCGCCTCGGAAGATGACATGAGCCGGGCTGCCTTCTGAAAGGATCTTGGTGGTGTCGAAGGGGCGTTTGAGCGCGTCCAGCTCCGGGGTTTCGTTCGGATTGGCAGTGATGTAGGCGGTGGTTTCCGGATCAAAAACGGCCGGAGAAGGATCTGTGTCACCGCGGGTGGCAGAGCTGATCCGGGCGGGTGCGAGGTCGGCGCCGATCACCTTGAAATTTGTGTTGCCGTTCGTCCCGATCCCGTCGACGTCGAGCACCCCGGCGATGTCCCAGGTGCCACCGAGGAGCGCGGTGTTGGTCATGTTGGCACAGCCGGGCTGGATTTGCGAATCGGCCGAGGCACCGGCGAGGTCGGAGGTGACGGTGTGGATCCTCATGCGGGAACCGAAATCGACCTGCACGGTGCCGTGGTTGGCGAACAGTTCGGAGTCGAAGATCTCCGCCTCGCCCTGGTTGGACACGCGGAAGGTTCCGTAGTTATTGATACAGGATCTGTCGAACCGGGTGAAGGTGTCGGGACGCCAGATGTTGCTAAACGGAGAGGGCCCAGTGACACTGAACAGGCCCGTCGGGTTGACGAGCGAACCGATCTCGAAGACGCCGGCGGTGAACACGCTGTTGTTCGTCGTGATGCTGCCAGTGCCGTTGGCGATGAAGCATCCACCATACATGTCGCCACTCTGGGCGTGGATCACGCCGTTGTCCGAGGCGCGGAAGAGGCCGCAGTCCTCGCGGAACGATCGCCCGGCCCGCCACGTCACCAATGATTCTTCGCTCCGCGGATACAGGATCACTTTGCCACCTGCTTTGGCCTCGACCGTGGCTCCATGCTCGACCTCGCGGGAACGGACGTGGGTCTCAGCGCCGACTCCGATAGCGGTGATCTTGCTGCCGGTTTGGTTGTCCATGTTATCGGCATCGATCACCATCCGCCCACCGGTGCGCGAACCGTATTCGGCCATGTTGAGCATCGTATAGGCACCGGTCTTGAGGAAGGGGCCGTTGTAGATGTAGAAAGGCCGAACTTCAGTGGTGACGTCGGCGCCCGAAGCGAGAGGCTGCCCGATACTGCTGTAGAGCGTGTAGCTGCCCCCGCCGTCACCTTCGCTGTCGGAGAAGGTGAAATTGTAGTCGCCGTCCGGGAGCGGAACGGTGACTGTCGTGGTGGTATTGGCAGCGCCCGCCGCACCATTCGCAATCGGAGCTCCGTCGGATGTCGTGATCGTCCAGGTGATGTCGCCGGGGAAATTGTCAGCAGTGATGCTCACATCCACCGAGTTGCCACCGGTCGTGCCGGTGCCTCCATAGGCGAGCAATTCCCCCATGTTGTGGTTGATCGAGCGGATGTTTTCGTCAAACGAGAATGTCTGATCAAACGCATGGCCCGATCCATAGATGCCGTTGTAATTGCAGACGGCGGGGTTCTCCTGAGACGACCCAACGATCGCGCCGCCGTCGAGTAGAGTCACGCTGCCAATCCCACACATTACCGATTCGCGGCTTCCCAGCTGGATCGCCGAGTCACCGCGGATCTGCACCGAGCCGGCATTCTCGAACAGGCCGTTCACCGTGAGCACGGTTCGTGTCGGGCTGGCGGGATCCGGTTTGACCTCCAGGGTCCTCGCTGGACCGACTTGGAGCGTTTCGATCGTTTTGGGCTTCGAGAGATTCGGCCCCGTGATGTTTCGCACGATCTTGGCAGCGCTCAAAGTTCCAGCCCCCAGACCGGGATGTCCGGTCTCAAGTCCTCTTCCGCTGTCTTCGAACCAGTTCGTAAGGGTCTCGGTGGTGTTCCCGTCGCCGTCTTTGTCTAGGGTGTCGGCTCCGGCTTCGGTCCACGCAAAAGTAGAGCTCCCCTGCCCATCGATGAGTTGCTGCGGATTCCAATCGAAACTCGGCGGCCCCGTCGAACGCATGGTGAAGTTCACCAGGCCGCTGCCGGTGCTATCGAGCTCCATCGGCGCCCCATTGTAGACCTCGAACTCGCCGAACTTGAACTTGTGCTCGCCCTCGACGATCGGACCGAAGCCGAAGTCGCCGACGCGTGAGATCTCAGCGCCGGCAGCCAGGACCTCGTAGCTGACCCGCCCGACGAAGGGCAGCGACACGACGGTCTTGAGTTTTGGGACGAGCTTGTATTAGATCGACACGCCGACGGCGTCCTGCGGCTCCTTCGGAACCATGCGGCCAGCCTCGTCACCGGTGCCTGGAACCAGGTCAGTGCAGAGGTAGATCAACGGCAGTGCGTTGGGGCCACAGTTGGTCAGGTGGAAGGCACGGTCAGACGCGCCCGTCTGCGAGAGCTTGGTGCGGCCGGCACCGTTGCCGCCAGGGTTGCCGTTCAACACGAAGGCCGCGTCGCCCCCGGTGTAAAGATTCACCGGCTTGGTGAAGGTGATCTCGGTCACCACCAGGTCCCAGGTGAATTCGTAGTCCATCTGCAACTGCACCGCCGGACCGACATCAAGCGCGGCCAGGGTGTAGTTCCAGCCGATCGGACCGAGGCTGCCGCTATCCGCCAGCGGCGGGACGATCGGCGGGAAAATGAAGTCAGCCGCCATCGCCGCGATGTCGATTCCCACTCCGATCACGTCTTCGGCACCCTGACCCCGCAAGGAGGTCGCGGTCTGCAAGTGCCTCAACGCGGGGTCAGCCGAATTGGTGCTGATCGTCGGCGCAGCGATCGCTAGCGAACCATATTTGCCGGAGAGCGGGTCCGGATCCTCGTCGACCACGGGCGCTTTGAGACTGTGCGAGCCGTTGCCGCCGCTCATGATGCTGACCGGGGCGCCGTTCGGCGAGTTCGACAGCGAGAACAGCGAACCGCCCGCCGTCGTGTAATAGATCTTTGATTTCTTCAGACCGAGCGGCAGCGTGCCGGTCGATGAGACGCGCACTGGTGAGTTGGGGGGAAACGGGTTCGTGCCGGTGATGCTGATCGTGTTGTTGCCGGGGTTCGCGATGAACGACTTGCCGGAGCTGACACCGAGCGCGAACTCCTTGTAGGGTTCGGCGAAAAACTCGAAGCGGTCGTCGGCGCCGACGTTGAGCATGCGCGCGATGTTGCTCTGGCCGTCGCGGTTGAACGACGCCAGCTCGATGGCGCAGTATTTCTGCGCCGTGATCGTGGGGTCGCAGCGCGTTGAGAGATTGAACAGCTTGACGTCAGAGGGCTGCAGCGGCGGAAAATCGCAGGTGGTGAGTGGGAAATTGAGAAACGAGAGCGGGTCGAAGCAGCCGAACACGCAGGCCTCAGCATTCACGTCCGCTTCCATATGCACGATCAGGTCAGCATACATCTGGCCGAGCGGCGGGAACACCGTGGTGAAGTGCGAGTCCGCGGTCTTGCCGGGATTGATCGTCATCGGGATGGGGATCTCGCTGGGGTAGAGGTCCGGCAGGATCACCTGCGGCGAGAATCCCATGTCATAGTTGGCATTGCCACCGAGGCAGAGCCCGAACTCGAACCCGAAAGCGGCGTCGAAACTCGCATCCAGCGAGCCACCGAACTCGATCGTCGTGAACAAGAGATCGATCTCCACCGTGTCACCGACGCTGATCGCCTCACTAAAGCCGACAGCATACTGTTTAAAGACGTTGAGGTTGCCGAAAGGGAAGAGCGGTTGACCGGTGCCGGGGGAGAAACGCGCCTCAGTCACACCGCAAAAAACCTGCACCTCGCGGAAGCTAGGCGTCGGATGCTCGCTCCCTGGAAGAGGGCTGACATCGATGACGAGCCCGTCGGTCATTACCGGGTTCGGAAAAGTCATCCAGTAAGCTTCCGTTACATTATTACCATCGCTCGACCACTCGCCGATGACGTTGCCTGCGCCGTCTCTGAGAGTAAAGACGCCTTGGTTGCGGTTGCCGTAACCGTGATAGATCGCGATGCTGCAAACTTTCTGATTGCCACCAGCCAGATCCATCACCACGGCCCCGGCACCGAAGTCAGGGATGGCGAACAGTCCGTCAGTCGCATTACCGATACCGACGTCGCCATCGTTGAGATTGTGAATACCATACGAAGACCCGCTACGTCCGCCGCAACAGCTGAAGGCATTGGTGCCGCCCTCGTTGTAGGGAATGGAGGCACCGGCGAGCCCGGTGGTGACATCGGCGATCTCCTCGGTGTTACCAGCCGTGCCGACTTGGGCAGCGGCAACCGCGATGTTCGCAGGATTCGTGACGGTAATCGTAGCGGAGGCAGTCGCTGCGCCCAACCCTACCAGAACAAGATAGCAAAAATAACGGGCAGAACGCCCGCAGAGCGGGGCTTTGAGATGTTTCATAAACGTGGGGTGTGAACGGTGAAAGCTCGTCGAACTCTCGTCATCCACCCTTATCGTCTGGACCAATGGCCTGGACAGGTAGCGGTTAGAAATTCCTCCAAACGCAAACTCGACTGGAGTCTGCTATGTTCAACCTGAGCTGCTGCCCGCTTTCTGTCCACAACATCTTGACGCTCAATAAGCTTTCAAAAATCAGAGTCCCCTCCCCAAGCTGCGTTTGCGGCCCGAGCCGCCATCGCCAGCGCCCTGCTTTCCCAAAACCTCGCCTGGTTCATTGGCGCTGGCGTCTGCGGAGCCATCGCATAAAATTTCACGCCGTAATTGCAGCTGTTGCTGCTTGGGATCCGGGGAATCAGGAAAGCTGGAAGAAGATTACATCCAAGGTTGTCAATCGCGCCTGCGAAGAATCCGTGATCCTGGAAAAACGCAGGTCCGTCATCAAGGCACTGCAACCAGTCTCGAGCGAATTGCGCCCGCATTTCGCCGGAATTTGTCTACCACGCATATTTCAAAAAAGAACCCGGAACCACTATGGAATAGGAGACAGGGACTTTTTCACGGTCCGGGAAGTGGGGTAGATTCGGCGCTATTGGGCGGGGTGAACGTCAAATGGTCGGGCTTATCATTCTCACACCGTAAAATCATTCTGCGAAAGAGACACCCTCGACAAGCCGCTTGGCTGGAACCAAAATTGGGAATGCTTTTTCGACGAACCCGCTCCTTCTTCCTGCCGCTTTCACTGATTTCGGTGATGTCCTTGAGCAATGGTCAATCAAAGGAAGCCGGGCCGGATTTTTCGGATCCGGTCGCGCCTTCCTCCAGCACCACAATTCCGGCCAAGATTCAGGAGGGCTACTGGCATGGTGAATTCAAACGGGTGAATCAAGAGGTCGCAAAGGCAGACGGTTCGCAGGTCGCATTTTTTGGCGACTCGATCACGCTGATGTGGTCCCGACTGGGCGCCCAGGGCAAAACCGCTTGGGAAAAACACTTCGCAAAATACCGCCCCATCAACATGGGGAACTCCGGAGACATCACTCCGGTGATGCTTTACCGGGCCGCCAATGGGAACCTCGACTTCCCCAAAGGCCAGGCTCCCCGCGTCGCCATTCTCCTCTGCGGCACCAACAACTACGGAGTCACGCAAAGCGACGGCGGAAAGGTGAAATGGGATCTTGGCATGAAGACCCCGCCTCGTGAAGTGGCAGATGGCATCCGCGCCATCGCGCAAGCCTTTCGCGGCAAGCTTCCAAAGACACGAGTGATCGTCCTCGGCATCCTCCCGGTGAAGAACGAGGAGAAATGGGCCAAGTGCGCTGAGACCAACACGATCCTCGCCGGCTACCGCTATCCCAAAGACGAAGTCGTCTTCCTCGATCTCCAGGATCGCTTCCTCAATGCGGGGGGCACGATACAGCCCAAGTTGTTCACGGACAGCACTCACCTCACCCCCGCAGGCTACGCCATCATGGCCGCCGCGCTCGCTCCAGAGATCGAGCGCTTGATCAAGCTGGGCCCCATCAAGTCATCCAAAGACTGATGCCCACTTCCCGCCCGCGCGCTTCGTGAACCACGCATTCAAAGTCCCTTCCCGGATTTCTCTGTCAGGCATGAATGGCACGAACTTAAGCGGCTTTGGGAGATTTCTTTCGGTAGGCGGTTGAGCGGTGTTGGACTTCTTTGAAGACATGGCGATGACTCGTCAGAAGTTGATAATTTTTCGGTCGCCGTTTGATCGCTCGTGGTTCCCGACGGAAGGGGCGAACATAAACTTTCCCGCATAAAATTTCCCGCACTAATTGAAGAAACTGTCTTGATTTCATCATCGTATCGACTCAAGGTCAGCCTCATGCCTAAGCCGCGATTGATCATTCCGCCCTCTTCCAATGGGACTTTGCCTGATCTGGCGATTTATCACACGACGTCCCGGGTGGTTCATCGGCAGTTTCTCTTTCAGGCCGAAGAAAAGGAGCAGTTCAGGGTGCTGATGCGGATGTATGAACGGTTTTCGGGGTGTCGGGTTCTTTCTTATTGCGTGATGACGAATCACTTCCATCTCCTTTTGGAGGTCCCTCCCCCACCTTCAGACGGGGAATTTGGGATCCCGGAGGAGGAGTTGATCCATCGACTGGGCGGGCTTTATTCGCGGGCATATGTGGCCAGAGTGCAGGCGGAAATCCTGGAAGCGCGTGGGATTGCAGAGGGAAAGCGCGAATATTTTTCGCGACTCAGTCGGGCTGATCAAAAGAAGGAGATGGCCTACGGGCGGGCGCAACTTGCTACCATCTTTGAACGCTATACCAAGCGGATGCACAGTCTGAGCGAGTTCATGCGGGGGCTTTTGCAACGCTATA
>CALFSW010000069.1 GCA_937916505.1 uncultured Verrucomicrobiales bacterium
TCTCCGGCGAGTTCGCTGCTGGCGCCGTAGGCGTAGTAGGCGATGGCTTCCATGAATTCGTCGTTGAAATCAACGGCGGCACTGGAGGCGAACTGGAGGTTCTTCTTAAAGAGGGCATTTTGGAGACCCATGACGCCGAGGCCGATGGGACGGTGGCGGCTGTTGGCGGTTTTGGCCGCGTTGGTGGGGTAGAAGTTGATGTCGATGACGTTATCGAGCGCACGGATGGCGACGGTGACGGTCTCGCGGAGCATGTCGTGATCGAGCATGCCGTCCTTGGTGATGTGGGTGTCGAGGACGACGGAGCCGAGGTTACAGACGGCGGTTTCTTCGTCGCTGGTGTTGAGGGTGATCTCGGTGCAGAGGTTGCTGGAGTGGATGACGCCGGCGTGGTCCTGCGGGCTGCGGACGTTACAGGGGTCCTTGAAGGTGATCCAGGGGTGACCGGTTTCGAAGATCATCTTGAGCATCTTTTTCCAGAGCTCGATCGCTTCGACTTTGCGGGACCAGATTTTGCCTTCTTCGGCCATTTTCTCGTATTCGAGGTAGCGTTGCTCGAAGGCTTTGCCGTAGATGTCGTGGAGGTCGGGGCATTCGTTGGAACGGAGAAGGGTCCAGCTTTCGCGGGCTTCCATGCGCTTCATGAAGAGGTCGGGCACCCAGTTGGCGGTGTTCATGTCGTGGGTGCGACGGCGCTCGTCCCCGGTGTTGACGCGGAGCTCGAGGAAGTCCTCGATGTCGTTGTGCCAGGTCTCGAGGTAGGCGCAGCCGGAGCCGCGACGCTTGCCGCCTTGGTTGACGGCGATGAGTTGGTCGTTGTGAAGTTTGAGGAAGGGAATGACGCCTTGGGATTCGCCATTGGTGCCCTGGATGTAGCCACCAGTGCCGCGGACGGCGGTCCAGGAGCCACCGAGTCCGCCGGCCCACTTGGAGAGGTAGGCATTTTCGGCAATGCCGCGCTGCATGATGGACTCGATGGAGTCATCGACCTTGTAGAGGTAGCAGGAGGAGAGCTGGCTATGGAGGGTGCCGGAGTTAAAGAGAGTGGGCGTGGAGGAGCAGAATTTGCGACCTTTGTAGAGGTTGTAAAGGCGGACGACCCAGTCTTCGGCGTTGGTTTTTTCGGCTTTGAAGAGGCCCATGGAGACACGCATCCAGAAGAACTGGGGCGTTTCCATGCGGCGTTCCTTATCGCCGGTTTTGTCGACGTTGAGGTAGCGATCGTAGAGGGTGGAGATGCCGAGGAACTCGAAGTCGAGGTCGGCGGAGGGGTCGAGGGCGTCGGCGAGGCGGTCGATGTCGTATTTATCGAGGATGTCCTGGCTAATGCGTTTGATTTTGACGCCGTGCTTGAGGTAGGACTTGAAGTTCTGTTTGTGAGCTTCCTTGAGGGACTCGACGCCATCGGTCTGGATATTCCAGGGGAGGACTTCCTCGTAAATGTAGGAGAGGAGGATGCGACCGGCGAACTTGGACATGTCGGCGTCTTTTTCGAGGAGGGTCTTGGAATTGAGGATGATGGTCTTTTTGAGGTCTCCGCGGGAGATCTCGGCGCCGATGGAGCGGCGGAGTTCGTGCTCGATCTCTTCCTCGGTCATGGAGAGCTTGAGGCCGATCATGGCGAACTGGATGCGCTTCTTAAGCTCGGCGCCGTCCCAGAACTCGGATTGGCCGTCTTCGGTGACGGTGACGAAAGATTCCTGGGCGGGGTCCTCCATTTCGATGGGGTTGTCGAGACGGAGGCGGGCGCGTTCGTCGCGGTAGCGGACGTAGTGGGCGGCGACCTTGAAGTGGCCTTGGCGCATGAGCTCGTCCTGGACGTGGTCCTGGACGTCTTCGATATGGACGAAGGCCTGGTCGCCGGTGCGGATTAGGGCGGTGACGGCATGGGCAATGGCTTGGGCGGAGGCGGGGTCTTCCTTCAGAGTGAGGAAGGCGCGGGAGACGGCTTGCTCGATCTTGGTCTCGGACCAGGGGACGACGTTGCCATTGCGTCGGATGAGGCGGACGGGCATTTGGTGGGGCTCGTCGGTGACGGTGATTTCGCCGGTGCGCTCGAGGGAGCGTTGGAAGACGAGGGACTTGGCGACGTCATGGGCGTCGTTCTCGATGAGCGCCTTCTCGATGAGGAGGTAGAGGTCGTTTTGGGAGAGCTTGAGCTGACCGCCGCGCTGGACTTGCTGCATGAGGGAGGCTGAGACGCGCTGGGCGACACTGCTGACGAAGGAGCGGTTTTTATCAGAGAAGATGGAGTCCTCGGGCTCGTTGCGGGAGATGAGGAGGTTGGTGAGGGAGCGGCCGATGGCATCGGCGACGTCGGAGAGGGAGAAAATTTCGTCAAGGCCGGCGCGGGTGACGGTGATTTCAGGGATGGGAGTGCGTTGTTCGGTGGCGAGGATTTCACGCCAAGCGTAGGGGTTGGGGTTGGCGGCGCGTTTTGCAACGGTTTCTTTGAGGGCCTGATCTTCGGCGAGTGTGAGGGAACGGTACATTATAACTTGGAGGCTGCGTGTGTTTGGAAAAATGAGAAAAGATGAATGGAGAAAGTTAGAGGAGCTTGGTTGGGGAAGGCTCACGCGGAGACGCGGAGGGTTTTTGGGCTGGTTGAGGGGCGGAGAGTTGGGACTTCAAACTGAACACCTGAAACTTTCAACTCCCGCCGGAGGCGGACTAGAGATCGTCGTCGGTGTAGCCAGTGTCTTCGAGGGCGGAGGCTTTTTGGTATTCAGTGACTTTGCCCTCAAAGAAGTTTTGTTCCTTTTTGAGGTCGATGGCTTCGGAGAGCCAGGGGAAGGGATTCTCGACGTTGCCTTCGGAGAGAGGTTCGAGGTGGCAGTTGACGAGACGGCGGTCGGCGATGTAGTCGATGTATTGGTCGAACTCACTGACGGAAAGGCCAACGGCGGAGACGGGAAGACAGTCCTTGATGAAGTCTTTTTCAAGGCGGACGCCTTCGGCCATGGTCTGACGGAGATCTTCCTTGAATTCGGTCGTCATGATGTCGGGGTTCTCGGTGACAAGGGAGTTGAGGAGATTGCGGAAGACCTCGATGTGATTGGATTCATCGCGCAGGGTGTAGCGGAACATTTGGCCGATGCCGGGGAACTTGTTCTGGCGGTAAAGTGAGAGGATCATGCCGAAGAGGCCGTAGAACTGGGTTCCTTCCATGACCTGACCGAAGATGAAGATGTTTTTTGCCAAGGCCTGCTTGTTTTCGAGGAGGGTGAGGTCGACGTCGCGGCGGAGGGCGCGCGAGTTACTGACGACGAAGTGATTCTTGGCCTTGATCGTGGGGATGTCCTCGAACATGGCTTCGCATTCGTGCGGGTTGATGCCGAGTGAGGAGATCATGTAGACGAGGGAGTCGGCGTGGATGTTCTCCTCGTGGGCGTGGCGGCCGAGGACGAGCTTGAGCTCGGGTGCGGTGACGAGTTCGCGGACGACGTGGAGGATATTGTCCCCAACGATGCCTTCAGCGGCGGAGAAGTATCCGATGCCCATTTTGATGATCCAGCGCTCGACGTCGGAGATTTGACTCCCCTGCCATTGCTGGATGTCGGTCTGCATCTGGATGTCCTCGGGCTCCCAATGGTTGCCCTTCATGGTCTTGTAGAGATCATAGGCCCACTGGTATTTCAGAGGGAGGATATTGAAGAACATGGTGTCGCGGCCATTGATGACCGCTTTGGCGGCGATGGCGGCGTCGGCTTTCGCCTTATCGAGGACAAAAGTGCGGTCGCCGAGGGTGATTGTGGTGGTATCGGACATGTTAGGGTTGGGGGTGAGCGTCTTGGTGAAAATTTAGAGGAAGTTGATAATCAGTAAGGCGAAGCGAGCAGGTTGGGAGAGTAAGATAAATGGCCTGTTTCAGGCAAGGGTTTTCTGCTCATATGGTATGAACAAATTATTCACACTACCACATGTGGTATAGGTGTTGATTTGGCGGCAATTCGATGAAAGATGCCATTTCTACCGTTTTCAGCGTAATTTCAGAGGTGTTTCGAGGTGAGAGGCCCCATTGAGAGGGTGACGGAAGAGGGTGTCTTGGGCCTCAAAAAAAATGCGATCCAGAGGATCACTTGACGAAAACGTGAATAGTTCAAAAAAGTGAGAGACCGTGGCGAAGGGAAAGAAGAATTTGCTGAATCTACGGGTGATAAATTTTTATTTCGAAGCCGAAACCGAAAAAAATTCGTTGAGAGACCGGGAAAGCAGACAGAAAATTCGCGGTTGCGTTAGGGCGCTTGGTGGCAGCCTACGAGGTGGTCGTTGACGAGGCCCATCGCTTGCATGAAAGCGTAGCAAGTGGTCGGACCCATGAAGGACCAGCCGCGCTTTTTGAGGTCCTTGCTGAGAGCGGCGGATTCGTCGGTTTTGGTGAATTCGCGGGCCCGGGCGAATGTGAGGGGGGATTTTCGAGGGGTGGGTTTGAATTGGAGGAAGTAGGCGTGCAGGGAGTCGAATTCTGTGAGGAGATCGAGGGCACGGTGGGCGTTGTTGATGGTGGAGAGGATTTTCCCGCGATGGCGGACGATGCCGGCGTCGAGAACGAGGCGTTCGACGTCGGAGTCATCGAAGTTGGCAACTTGATTGAAATCAAAATTGGCAAAGGCAGCGCGGAAATTTTCGCGTTTGCGGAGGATGGTGAGCCAGGAGAGCCCGGCTTGAAATCCTTCGAGGCAGATTTTTTCGAAGAGGCGGAAGTTATTGGTGACTCCCCTACCCCACTCATCGTCGTGGTAACGAAGGTAATCTTCATCATCGCCGCACCACCAGCAACGGATTTTTCCATCGGAGCCGGTGATGAGACCGTTTTCGGGAGGGGTCATGAGAAGGAGAGCTTTCGGTCGAGGGAGCGGTATTGAATGGCTTCGAGGACGTGGTCAGGGCCCAGTTCTTGTGCTCCGGCGAGGTCGGCGATGGTGCGGGCAACCTTGAGGATGCGGTCGTGGGCGCGGGCGGAGAAGTTGAGTTGCTCCATGGCTTGTTCGAGGAGCATGGAGCATTCGTCGCTGACGGCGCAGTGTTGACGCATGACCTTGGGACCCATGTCGGAGTTGGTGCGGGTTTCAGGGAGCGCGGCGAAGCGTTTTTCCTGAAGGTCGCGACAAGCCATGACGCGTTCGCGGACGGTGGCGGAGGATTCGCTTTGTTCGTTGGAGGTGAGTTGTTTGTAATCGACAAGAGGAACCTCGACGTGGAGGTCGATGCGATCGAGAAGGGGGCCGGAGATCTTGGCGCGGTAAGACTCGACTTGACGCGGATGACAGCGGCATTGACGGACGGGATCGCCATAAAACCCGCAGGGGCAGGGATTGAGAGCAGCAACGAGAAGGAAGCGGGTTTGGAATTTCAGGGTTCCGGCGGCGCGGGAGATGGTCACTTCACCATCTTCGAGAGGTTGGCGGAGGACCTCCAAAGTAGAGCGCCGGTATTCGGGGAGTTCGTCGAGGAAAAGGACGCCGTTGTGAGCGAGGGAGATTTCGCCGGGACCGGGATTGGTTCCGCCGCCAAGGAGGCCGACGTCGGAGATGGTGTGGTGGGGGGAGCGGAAGGGACGGCCGGAGACGAGGCCTTCGCGAGCATCGAGGAGGCCGGCGATGGAGTGGATGCGGGTGGTCTCGATCGCTTCCTCTTCCGTCATGTCGGGCATGATGGTGGCCATGCGTTTGGCCAGCATCGACTTTCCGGTGCCGGGAGGACCGACCATGAGGATGTTGTGACCACCGGCGGCGGCAATTTCGAGGGCGCGTTTGACGTTGTGCTGACCTTTGACCTCGTCGAAATCGGCGGCGTGTTCGCGATTATTGGATTGGACCAGCTTGGGCCGTGGTTCGGGAGGGCGGGGATCCTGGCCGGTGATGAATTGCCAGGCTTCGTGGAGGGACTTGAGACCGTAGACCTCGAGGTCGGAGACCATGGCGGCTTCGCGGGCATTGGCAGCGGGAAGGAGGAGACGGCGGCGACCGGCGGCCTTGGCTCCGAGAGCGATGGAGAGGGCTCCTTTGACGGGACGAAGGGTGCCATCGAGGGCGAGTTCGCCGACGATCATGAGGTCGCTGGTTTGAGGAAGGGGTTCCTCTTCCTTGCAGGCAATCATGGCGAGGGCGATGGGAAGATCGAAGGAAGGGCCTTCTTTTTTGAGATCTGCGGGAGCGAGATTGACGGTATGCACGCCATAGATAAAGTCCTTGGCCGAGGCGAGGATGGCAGTGGTGACGCGGTCACCGGATTCCCGGACGGCGGCGTCAGGGAGGCCGACGATGTTGATGCGACCGGCATTATTGCCATCGGCTTCGCGGGCGGCGACCTCGACTTCCACTTCGACTGCCTCGACTCCCCGCAGCGCGGCACTGTAAATTTTGGAAATCACGCTGAAATTTTTACTGTTCGAAAGACCAGTCGTCACGCTTTTGTTTTGCGGAGTTTGATCGGACTGTGAAATCAGCCTATGCTCACGCCGTGCTACAGATCGTCTTTAACGAAATCAGTGCGGCTGAGATTTCCCAGCTCGACACACTGGAACAACTTGAGTTGCTCGATGAGTTCAAGGTGACGCAGGATGATTTGGAACATCTGGACGATGAACGCTTTGGCAAGATCGAGCGGGACGGGAAGACCCTCTATCGTTTCCGGACGCAGGACTGGCGATTTTATTTTGAAGTGGCGGACCAACAAGTGGTGGTGCATCGGGTGCTTCACCGGGGCACGTTTTCGGACTTTCTTTTCCGATCGAAGCTGCCGCTTGGTGAGGATGAGGCACTGGCGGAATCAAAGCATTTTTGGAAGCTCATTGATGAGGGTAGGCAAGCGCGGAAGAACTGATGGCGGAGCCGGTTTATGAAAGCGATGGCCCGGGGATTGCCGGCAAAGTCATTTCACTGATTTTGGCGGGAGTCTTCATCTGGTTTTTTCTTACTTCGGGAAGCCTGCGCGGAGGACGGGCCTCGGTCGCAGCCTTGATTCCACTCGGAATGATATGGTTTCCAGGTTTGGCATCGACCTACTTTGAGGGCGGGCCGTCATCGTCCCTCGTATCCAAAATTGGTTGGTTCTGTCTCTGTGTCCTAATGGTCCTCCCGGTTGTGACGTGGGTGTTTTGAAGATGGCCGCGATAGATTGATCAATCTCCTCCCTCTTCCTTCCCGGCGGATTCGCGCTTTACCCGCTCCTTTTTTCGACGTTCACAAATTTCCCATCGGGTGGTCGGAGTAAATTGCGGCCACGGACTGGGGCTTTTTTCGCGAATTTTGAGAATCTGTTGGGCCAGCTTGCGCTCGGACATCATTCATCAGGCCTATCGATCGACCAGCGAAAACCGCCCGGCACGAGGGGAAGAAGGCGAAGTGGTACGGGATGACGGACTCGAACCGCCGACATACTCGGTGTAAACGAGTCGCTCTACCAACTGAGCTAATCCCGCGTCGACCACTTGCGTGCTGGGGGAACTTATGGGGAAAGCGGCGAAGAGATCAAGCGATTTGCGTACTTGTATGAAGTTCTGTTCGGTGATTGTTTCCGCTCGCGATGCATCTGCGCTTTACCGACGAAGAACTGGCCACCCTGGTGGAGATGGTGAGTCTGTCGACCGAGATGGCGAATTTGAACCCCAACGACGAAGGAAACGCCGGTTTCGCAAGGTTTGAGGGAATCGAGAACAAGGTTCTGGAAGCCGCGAAGAATACCGGAATGGGAGAAATCATCGAGTTTGACCTCGAGCGTGGAAAAAACCGGGTGACAGAGAAATTTCAGGAGTCGGCCTTTTTTCAGAAGTGCTTCGATGAGTTTCGCAATGCGGTTTTTTGGGAGGAATTGATGATTCGTCTGACGGAGCGGGACCTCGTTCGGGAGATGGGACAAGCTGCTTATCTTGCAATGACTGATGAGGACCGGCGGAAGAAATCCGAGCCGATGGAGAAGCGTTACTGGGATAAATTTCAGAAGGATGGCATGAATCCACTTTTCTGGATTGATCGCAATGAGGATGCCTAGGAGGGTGGCGACATGATTTCACAGCGAAAGATCTTTTACCCCATCTCAGATTCGCTGCGGAACTACCTTGCTCACTATGGGCGGCTTTCCGAAGTGCCGCTGGTTTACGACGAACTGCTGCGATTTACCGGATCGATTCCCTACGAAAACCCGGCTGGTGAGGAGACACTCTGGCTGGAGGTGATGTATCCACCCGAGGTGATGGCGGAGCTGCGGCCGAAGTTGACGAAAATCTACGCCATGCTTAAAATCGGGGGTGATTTGAGTTTGGCGGAGCACCTTTCGGTGGACCGGATTGACTTCGGGGAATTTGGAAATTCACGGCCATTTCGCATTCGCATCACGAACCTCTTCAACGGGAATTCGGATTACTATTACGTGAAACATGCCGATGCCTCACGCCTCTTCGGACTCGAGTTGGAGCATATTCTTTCGCCCAACCGCATCAACTACCTCGTCAATGGCAACACGCTGATCGAGGAGCACATTGCCGGGGTGCCGGGCGACGTCTTCATTCGTGACCACATGGATGACGCCACATTGAACCACGTGCGGGTGGCCAAGGAGTTTGTAAAATTTGGCGAGCGCTGCTTCGTGCGACTGCTCGGGGACATGCGGACGGTGAACTACGTCGTGGATATCACGCCGGACTTTGAGGAAGTGCAGTACCGGGTGAGGCCGATTGACTTTGACCAGCAATCCTACGAAGGGAACATGCCCGTTTACCGGGCCCACATGTTTCCGGACAACCGCCCGGTCGAGGATTTGGTGCGAACCCACCTCAACAACCAGACAATCTTGCAGTATCGCGCCGAGGAGCATTTACAAATGTCCCGCCGGGCAAAGGTTGAGCGCAACCGTCTTAAGGCGGTTCTCACCGTGATGAACCGCACCAAGCTCGCTCCGCATGAACACGTGGTGGCCTTGCGGGACTCAATGGTCGAACGCTACGGTTCTCACGCCTTCGAAGCGTGCGAATCGATGGGAGCGCTGACCGCGATCCACCTTCAAAAAGTCCTCAAGCTTACTCCACCGCGAAGGTGACGCAGGTGCCTTTATCGCCAAGCTTCGCCATGTCGGCCATCCAGATCATCTTGAAGGAATTGTAGAGGGGACCTTTTGCCACGACATCAAGGCGGCCTGCCTTTTCGGAACCGTTCCCGATTGTCACCTTCTTATCCAGGATGCCTTTTGATTTCACTTCGAGGTCGCTGGCCCCATCCCGGAGGAATTTTTCACCGGTGATATCGTTATCGACATCGTCGAATTTAATTCGAACTTTCTTGCCGTCCTTCAAGCGGGTTCCGCGGAGGTAGTCACTTCCGACTTTCTTTCTAAGCTCGCGCTTGTCGGGCTTTTCGGTGAAGCGATAAAGGCGGGGAAGAGCAAATTCCATCCCGATGCGAATCTTGTTCCCGGTCTTTTTTTCGAGGAGTTTGGGCGTCACCACGACCTGGCCCCGGGAGACGACATGGGTCCACTCGACCTTGGTCTCGCCGGTGACGGTGGTGACAACCACGACCGGTTTCTGGGGATCGAGGCCTTTCTCATTTTCACTGCTCAAGCCATCTTCTTTCAGGAATTGACGACGAACCCACCTCCCCTTGACCTCCTCCTCAACGACATAATGAATCGAGAGTTCCTTGTGACCTCCCCGCTTGTTGCTTTTCTTGGGGTGCATGAGGAGTTCTCCGTCAGAACCGATGCCAAAATCGAAATTTCTTTGCTCCCAGCCGACAAAATAACCCAACCACTCGGTCTTATCAGACATCTGGGGGAGCTCGGCAAATAAAGGCGTCAGGCATGCAGCCAAAAGAAGCAGAATTCGTTTCATAAAGGTGATTAAACACCAGTCCGGCAATTCGTAAAGGGTGCTTGCGGGGAATAGCACTCTCTCCCACACCCTCCCACCCTCGTGAAAACCCTCTTCCTTCTCCTCATCGTTCTTTCCACCGGTTGTCACGCCAAGCGGGATCAGCCGGTGGAACTTGGAACCGTAAAGTGGTCGCGCGACCTTGAAGTCACTCTCGCAGCTGCCAAAAAGTCCGGCAAACCCATCTTCCTCCTCTTTCAGGAAGTCCCGGGATGACAAGGCTGCAAGGACTTTGGGTCCAAAGTCCTCTCCCATCCCACTCTCGTCAAAATGATCGAAACGCACTTCGAACCCGTGGCCATCTCCAATAACGCCAAGGGAAACGACGCCAAAATTCTCAAGGAATTCAAGGAGCCCGCCTGGAACTACCAGGTCGTACGCTTTATCAGCCACGATCAAAAAGACCTCATCCCGCGGCGCGATAAAATCAACACCGTCGGAGGAATCGCCGCCCGCATGATCGAGGCTCTGGAAAAGAAAAAGCGCGAAGTCCCGGAGGAACTTCGCGCCTTGGTCAAAAAATAAGCGGGGAGAATTACTTCGCCGCGGCGAAGTTGGCGGCGACCACGTCCCAGTTCACCACGTTCCAAAAAGCCGCAATGTAGTCAGGACGGCGGTTTTGGTAGTTCAGGTAGTAAGCGTGCTCCCAAACGTCGAGACCAAGAATAGGAGCGCAACCGCAGGTTCCGGCAGCCTCACCCATGAGCGGATTGTCCTGGTTTGGAGTGGAGCAGACACCGAGGGCCCCGTCGGCCTTCACGCCGAGCCATGCCCAGCCCGAGCCGAAGCGAGTCGCCCCGGCTTTGGCAAATTCCTCCTTGAAGGCATCGAGTGAACCAAAGGCGGCATCAATGGCGGCAGCGAGGTCCCCGGAAGGAGCGCTGGCACCACCGGGTGCGATCACTTTCCAAAAAAGGCTGTGATTGTAGTGTCCTCCACCGTTGTTTCGGAGGGGAGCGATGTCGGAAATCTTTCCCTGTAATTCTTCTAGTGAAAGACCTGCAAGTTCAGGGTGACCTTCGAGGGCGGCATTCAGATTGGTCACGTAGGCATTGTGATGCTTTCCGTGGTGAATCTCCATCGTTGCCTTGTCGATGTGAGGCTCAAGAGCGTCGTGGGCGTATCCAAGTTCTGGAAGAGTGTGGGCCATAGTTTAATTGGGTTTGATTTTGATGACTTGCACTTACACAGTCGGGAAGTGCTTGCTTAAGAGGAGAATTGCACCTTCTCGAACAACCGCAAGAGTCAAAACCCTGCTGTCATGCCCGAATTCTTCGATCACCCCGCATTCCACCCGTGTCTCATCGGCTTCCTCGCAGGCACTTTTCTGACCAGTCTTATTTTTGTGGCCCGCCTCCGCTCCGCGCGCGAAAAAGCGAGAGAACGCGAAAAAGCCTCTGACGAGCAGGCCGCCCACCTGCAAACAGAAAAATCCTCTCTTGAAAACGAGCTCGCGACCTTCCGCACAGCTGAAGCCCGGTTTCTCAAGCGTCAGGGAGAGCTGGAAGCTCTCGCGAAAACCGATGAAAAGCGACAGGAAGAAATGGCCCAGTTCCTCGGTTTCGCGAAATCCACCCTGCAGAATGAATTGAGGAAACATGAAAGCGCCATTGTCGCCTCGATCAAAGGAAGCACCCAACCGCAAACACCCGTCCGGCAAGCGGCCCGACTACCAACCGCCCAAGCCCTGCCAACTTCCCGTCCCACGCCGGCGCCGGTTACCGCTCCTCCCGCACTGACCGAAACGCCCCACGACGACCGTGATTTTGTCCCCATCCAGCCTCGTCCGGGCGCAGTCCCTCGTGAGGAAAACTTTGAAGGATTTGACATCGATCAAAGTTCCGAAAAGGCCGGGTCCGCAGCCAATGCCCTTCGCGCGGCCCTTGAAGACACCCAATCATGAAAACCGCCCTCGTCACCGGTGCCTCGTCCGGCATTGGAAAGGCCATCGGACAGGCCCTTCTACTCGAGGGGATGACCGTCATCGGACTCTGCCGTTCCGTTGAAGAACTTCCGGAAGGCATCGCCCCGCTGCCTTGTGATCTCCGGGAAACCGAACAGATCAAAGCAGCCTTTTCCACACTCGATCACCTCGATATCCTGGTCAATTCAGCGGGCCTGGCCTACCTCTCCCGCCTGAGCGATGGTGATCCCGAACAATGGGAGGAGATGTGGCGGGTCAACGTGCACGCGCTGGGACTTTGCAGCCAACTCGCCCTTTCCCTCTTTCCGGATGCCGGCGGACACATTCTCAACCTTTCCTCCATGTCGGGTCATCGCGTCCCGCCTACCGGCGGATTCTATGCGAGCACGAAATTCGCCGTCCGTGCTATTTCGGAAGCCCTGCGATCGGAACTGAAATCATCAGGAAACAAGACACGTGTTTCCTGCCTTTCACCCGGCTTTGTCGACACTCCCCTTCTTGACAAATACTTTGCCGGCCGGGAAGAGAAACTCGCCGAAACCCGGGCCTCGATCGACTTGCTCACCCCCGAAGCAATTGCGGCCAGTGCAGTGCACATCCTGACCGCCCCGGAAGGGGTGGAGGTCCATGACTTGATGATCAAGAGCGCCGATCAGGCAATGTAAGGAGGCCTGCTCGGGAGCGCTCCCCCGCACAAAAACCCGACGCTTCAAGAGCGTCACTCCTTTCTTACGACTCCTCCTTGGAGTCCTCCCCGGACTTGATTCCTTCAGTTGGGGCGTCCCCGGATTCAGCTTTGGGTGATTCTTCCTCCACCTTCGGAGCTTCCTCCACCTTCGGGGCT
>CALFSW010000070.1 GCA_937916505.1 uncultured Verrucomicrobiales bacterium
TCGGGCACCCACTCGCGCAGGTCCGGCGGCAGAAGCATCGGCGTGTCACGGTCAACTGAGACAAATCGTGCGGGCATGGATTGACACTACCAAATTTTCAGGCCAACTCAAAGTCCGACAGGCTCCTAGCAGTCACCATTTCGAACACCGGCACCGATGAGGACGGTTTGGGCGAATCCTGCGTCTGCAAAGATGAGGAGAACTGCTGGAATGAGTAGTGATTTCATCGTGTGTTTTTGGTTGTGGGTTTTTCGACTGTGAAGCTTTCGGGAATGTGAGATGTAGATTCTACAAGTTCGTCGCTGATGACAAGTTGTTCTTTAGCGAGGGCATATTGGAAGTGTTTGAGGACGGTAAAACGTGCACCGCAAAAGTCCAGAACGCCCCTGATGAAGCGCTGATCGCGATTGAGTTTGCGATCACCAGAACCTCGTATATGCCTGGAACGGATCCCTTTGAAGTCTTTAAAGCCGCAACAATCGTCGATTTCCGGTTAGGATTGGTAGCTTTCGGAAGTAACTGTAGAATGGCTCTTCTTTCAAAGCCCTCTGATGCGGCCCTGCTGATTTCTGTGGCGTTGATGCCCTTTGTGTATTCAACTCCGGTTAAGGATCTTCCGGCCTTTCTGGACACTCACTGTGCCTCCTGCCACAATCCGGAAAAGCGGAAAGGGAAGCTGGATCTCTCTCCGGTCATCGCGGATTTATCGGGAACGAGTTCCGAGAAGCTCATAACTTTGCTCGACGTTCTTGAAGCTGGCGACATGCCGCCCGAGGATGAACCGCAGCCCTCGGATCAAGAGCGCGCTGCCGCGATTCACGTGCTCTCCAAGATGTTGCTCTCGAGTGCTGAGAAACCTGGTCACGGAAATCTCCTCGATCACCAGACCCTTTTCACTGAGCCGCAAGTCCGTCGAGCGGCGACTCCCGCCCGGCTTTGGCGCATGAGCCCTTACATTTTCAGAAACTATGCCAACGATATGACGAAGTCGGCTTTCCTGAATCGAAATGGCGGACGCGATGGTGATGACGATCTTCACCCGGCCTTCGCCTACATGACGCCGGAACATGCCTTCCGTGATCATGCCGAAGCGCATGTCTTCGAGGAAGCGACGAGCGAAATTTTGTTTGATGTCTGCTGGCAACTTGCGGGGCTACAATACAGTGGGAAGGGGCGCAAAGAGGGACCGCTTAAGTCATTTCAAGCGATCAAAAAAACAGGGCAAGTGACACGCGAACTCTGGACCAACTTGATTCAAACCCAGTTCGAGATCGCGCTCCGCCGTGTGGCGACCAAGGAGGAACTCGCCGAGACCATCGCTCTCGGCGAAAAGATGCTGAAGGAGACCGATAAGGTCACTGCCACCAGGAGTGTCCTCACGGCCATTATGCTTCGTCCGGATGCCGTCTATCGTTTTGAGATTGGGCAGGGGAGGCCGGACAAATTTGGACGCAGCCGTCTTGCTGATCTCGAGCTGGCCCACTCGCTGGCTTTTGCTCTCACCGACGACGCCCCGGATCCCGCAATGCTGGCTTCGGTTGAGGCAGGCGAATTGAACACAAGAGAAGGGATATCCAGACAGGTGACTCGTTTGCTGGAATCTCCAACATCGCACGAGCGCATCATCCGCTTTTTCGAAGAATACTTCGAATACCCACGCGTCACCGAGGTTTTCAAAGATAAGAGCCACCCGAACTACTATCGCCCCGAAACCCGGATCGCCGACGCGAACAATCTCATTGCCTACATTCTCAAAGGGGATCAACAGGTGATACGTCGCCTCCTCACCGAGGACAAAGTTTTCGCTGCTTCCGGCGCGACCACCAAAACACCCTTCTTTGCCAATATGATGAAGAAGTATTATTTGGCCGACTTCGGCTTGCCCGCTGATTTTGATTGGAAAAGTGCGGAGCAACCCGTGTTGCCGACGACCGGTCGACGCTCCGGCATTCTCACCCATCCCGCTTGGCTTCTGAGCTTCTCCGATAACGAAAAAAACCAAGCGATCCAACGTGGCCGCTGGGTTCACATGAAGCTGCTCGGTGGCAACATTCCCGACACTCCCATCGGCGTCGATGCGGTTCTCCCGGAATTTGACGGCGTGTCCACCCTCCGCGATCGCATGCACGTCACCCGTGCGAAATACTGCTGGCGCTGCCATGAGCGAATGGACCCGCTGGGACTCACCTTTGAGCAATTCGATGATTTCGGCCGTTGGCGCGAAAACGAACTCGGCAAGCCCATCGATGCTACTGGAAAGATTGAGATCGGCGATCCTGCCCTCGATGGTCCGGCCAAAGATGTTTTCGAAATGTTGGAGCGCCTGTCCAAGTCCGAGCGGGTCGAACAAGTCTTCACGCGTTACGTTTTCCGCTACTTCTTGGGCCGCAATGAGACCTATGCCGACGCACCCACTTTGATCGATGCGCACAAGGCCTACCGTGATTCCGGAGGCAGCTTCAAGGCACTCGTCAGCTCAATTATAAACTCGGATTCCTTTCTCCTCCGCACCCAATAGATGATGCACAAGCACTCGATCAATCGCCGCAATTTTCTCGGGAAACTCTCGCTGGGAGCCTCCGCGCCCATCCTCGGGCCGATGTTGACGCAGATCGCTCAGGCCGCCGAAGGGGATCTTCCTCCACTTCGTTTCCTCTTTGTCGTTGAGGGAAACAGCTTGCCGCCCAAGCAGCTTGTTCCTGAGGGAATCACTTACCGCGAGCGCAAAGATCGACTAAAATTCACCGACACTCCGATCGGCGCGTCAAAACTCCCACGCAGTCTTGCGCCTATCGAAGCCTACCGTGACCGACTCAATATCATCCAAGGTCTCTCAGGTCGGATGTGCTCCGGTGGGCACTCATCGAACCACGGCACCCTCGGTGCCTACCATGCCAACTTTGGTCGGCAGATTCGCGCAGCGACGATCGACGGCGTCCTCGGAGCTGCCTTTCCCGGCATTTTCCCTAACCTGATTCTGGGCATCTCCAGTCGCATTACTACCCCGATCGACTTCAATATTTCCGCTTCCGGACCCGGGCGCAGTCTTGCCACGATCTACGATCCGCGGATTGCCTACAGTCGCCTGTTCGGCAGCGTGGCCGAAGGAGAGGCCCGCAATGAATTTGTCGCCCGTCAGAACATTCTCGACCACCTACGCGGTGATATTAAGAAGGCGCAAAAGGAATTGGGCGGGCTCGAAAAAGAGAAACTCGAACTCTACCTCCAGTCTTTTGAGAACTTGCGCACGCGCTCCAAACGGCTGGTCGAGGTGCGGAATGAGATCAAAACGATCGCTCCTAAAATTGACGATAAATTTTCCTCAAAAGAACCCACCGACCAACTCGATGCTCACTTCGAGATGGCCACCACCTCGCTGATTGGTGGATTGACCAACTGTGCCACGATCGCCTCCGGGGTAGGCTTCACCAACATGAATGTGACCTTCAAAGGTTTGGGGGTGAATCGTCACAAGCACATCATCGGTCATGCTCTTTATAACAAGGGCGACCAGACTGCTTGGGAGGAGTCGGAAAAGATCCGCGCTTTCCACTTCGGCCTCATCGCCCGCACCATGGATGAGCTTGCCAAAGTCCCTGAAGGCAACGGTAGCATGCTAGACCGCACCGTTATCGTCTACCTCAGCGACGGAGCCGAAACTCATCACAGCCGCTGCTTCGAGTGGCCGATGGTTGTCCTTGGCAACGGCGGGGGGCGCTTCAAGCCCGGAGGCCGCTATCGCGAATATCCCGACTACGGGATCCTCGGTCATCGCACCATGAACACTTTGTTCAACAGCATCCTCCACTCTGCCGATATCCCGCAAGACGACTTCGGGAGCCTCGATCCAAATATCGAGGAAGCGATGCATCGGGGGCCGTTAGCGGAGCTGTTTGTTTAACAAGGCTGCCATTAAGGTGGGGAGGATTTATTTGGCTTTAGAGCTGGGGCCGCATTTCTGTCGGTCAAGGTCAGTATGGAGAAATTTGCGAAGTCTGACTAAAATGAGTGAGAATTTTCGTAGATTACCCATACTTCGGAAACGTCGATTTTATGCGTCTTGGTTCTCTTTTACTGCTAGGAATTTGCTTTTGGCGGGAGGGCTTTGAAGCCGCCTTTG
>CALFSW010000071.1 GCA_937916505.1 uncultured Verrucomicrobiales bacterium
CATTCATTGGTGTGGCCCGCTTTGGTGGGCTTCAAAACCAAAGAACAAATAATGAAAGTTAATTCACTTCAGCCAAGCCGCTGCCTTCAGGAGAATCCAAACCGCGCCCATCGCGGAGGGTCTATTTCGAAAGCCCGCAACGCACTTCTGGTTGCCAGCTTCGGATTCGCCGCTCTCCCCGCCAATGCCGCCGGCGTCTTTACAGGATTTTTCTCCTTTGGGGATAGTCTGACTGATTCGGGAAATATTCCCCTTGCAGGAGGTGCCACCTATCCCTCCGGTCGCTTCTCGAACGGCCCGACCTGGGCAGAGCAACTCTCGACCGATTACCTTGACCTCGGGTCACACGATCCTTCCCTGGACGGTGGCAATAATCATGCCTTTGGTGGGGCATGGACCGATGGTGGGGCTTTGGTCCCGTCCGTTATGGGGCAGATCGGCGGCTATCTTTCCAATGGAGGTACTTTCAGCTCCACCGATCTTGTGAGTATTTTCGCTGGAGCGAATGATCTCTTCGGCACGATCGCCAATCCAGGTGGTCCGGTGAATCCCGGCGTCCCGGTCAGCAACATCGGTACGGCTTTGGGCCTTCTCGCTGGAGCCGGGGCCCAACATTTTCTGATCCTCAATTTACCTGATCTCGGTGGTGCTCCTGATTTTGCGGGTGGGCCGGCAGAAGCCGGGGTCCGCGCGTGGTCACAGGGATACAATGTCCTCCTTGCCGACGAACTCGCGGCGCAACGTGGCATCCTCGGCATTTCGATCTATGAAGCCGATATCTCCGGGCGGGCTGCTGAGATCATTGATAACCCGGGCACCTACGGCATCTCAAACTGGACAGATCCAGTCTTTCCGGACCTCACTCTGGATCCCAACGAGACTGTATACTGGGACGGAGTCCATCCTACCGCCATAGTTCATGGTTTTTTGGCAGAGGAAGCCTTCAACAGCCTTCCGACAAGCATCCCGGAACCAAGCACAGGGGTTCTCGCCCTCTTTGCCTTTGGCATCGTCTGCAGTCGAAGGACTCGCCGTTAGGTTTCTCAAATTCGGAGACGGTCTCCTTCTCCTTCTCCTTCTCCGTCTGATTTTACCAGGTCAGCCGCACATGCCCAAATGGAATGTGCGGCTGACCAATGCCTTCCCCACAATCCCCGGCTCCCCTTCAGTTTGGGCAATTTGGAGGCCATGTGGCCTGGTCGGCCTCCAGCACCCATTGCCATTTGGCGATTGCCCGACATCGCCCGGTCGACAGGCCAGCCTGAAGCGCTCCCAAGCCTTCCGGCCAAGAAGCAAATTACTGCGATGGGATGCTTGGCGTGGGAGGTCACTCGTGCTTATATATTTGAATATGAAAAGATTAGGGCTCGTTTTTCCAACGTTTGCCTTACTTGCGACTTGCTCTGTCTTTCATCAAATTGATCGACCCGATGGTGAAGAGGAATCGGGTTATGGACTCTATGTCACGCTTCCCAGCGAGGAGCTTGCCAGGAAGCACCAAACCACGGTTAAGGAACTGCACATTGGATTTGGCACTTACGTCAGGGAATGTGGGACGTGCCACGCCCATGTTCTTCCTACCGACCTTTCGGATAGTGCGTGGCATGTCACGACACCCAAGATGGCATGGAATGCCAACATTAGTGATCGGGAGCAAAAAGCCCTTCTGGCGTATTTGATCGCTGCCGCCGGAGATCCCGGCCAACCTGAAAAGCAACCTTCCTTCCGTAAGATTACCCCCCAAACCTCCCGTTAACAAATTCCATGAAACCTTATCAAAAAATTGTCGTTGCCATCGATTACTCGGAGTCATCGAAAGTGGCGCTCCTTCAAGCTCAACAAATCTGCCGTGAATCCGGAGCGAGACTGATGGCCTTTCATGCGATTTCGCCACGGGAATTGGAGAACTTTGCGCTCTACTATACGGTCGATCGGGCTCCTTTGGTGGAGGAAGCGCTCGAGTTTTTGGAGCAATGGGTTGAGGAGGTTTTGGGAGAAAATCATGGGGTGATCGGTCTGGTTCGGGAGGGTGTTCCCCACCAGGAAGTGTCGGCCCTCACCCAGGAGACCGGAAGCGACCTATTGGTAGTCGGGTCAAAGGACCACTCCGAAGCTCCGGACCGATCCGGTAAGTTCGCGATCAAGTGTCTGCGCTACATGACGATACCGGTTCTCCTCGCAAGAGAAGGTTGGAGTTATCCCTATTCACGCATCGATGCCCTGGTTGATTTTTCAGTGGCCACGGAATCAGTGATGGCGGAAACAGATCGCATTGTTGGTTGTCACGACCCGACGGTTCATATCGTTCATGCGACGTCCCCTCCGTGGCTTCATCCGACACGGTTCCGTATTCTCGCGGATCTTAACGGTCAGGAAGAACAAAAGGCGCAATATCGGGAAATCCTGCAGGGCCAACTTGAGTCGGTTTGCCAGAAGTTTCGGGACCTTCTCCCTTCTCCCCCAACCGCCACGGTGCTGGAGGATGAATACCTCGAAAGAGCGCTTCTGAATCATTTGTCTGATTCCAAAACCGGTCTGGCAATTCTGGGACGAACCGGTGAAGGAGCGAAAGGAATGAAAAATGATTTTCTGGGTGGAACAGCCGAAGCGCTCCTCCGGTTTGCCCATTGTTCTGTTTTAACCGTCCCTGTTTTGGATTAACCAGATTTTAAAAATTCCATGAG
>CALFSW010000072.1 GCA_937916505.1 uncultured Verrucomicrobiales bacterium
GTCGGATGCGGCTAACCAACCACCACTTATTTTAACGACTCAGGGGACACTTCCGGGACGGAGGTCGGACTACTTCGACTGCTCTAACATCCGGACGAGTGAGACCTCTGCTTTAGCTCGAATTTCTTCGGGAAGTTCAATCCGGGGTTCAAGTTTTTCGAGGCACGCATGCAGTTTTTCGAGCGTGTTCATCTTCATATAGCGACAGTCAGCGCAGGCACAATGGTCGGTGGGGCCGGCAATGAGGTTTTTTTCAGGAACCTCTTTCCGAATGCGGTGAAGCATACCGGATTCGGTCACGACAATCACGTTCTTGGCGGGAGTATCGCGACAAAAATGAACCATCTTCTCGGTTGAACAAACTTCGTCGGCAAGGAGTCGAACGGCCTTGGTGCATTCGGGATGAGCGACGACGACGGCATCGGGATATTCGTCTTTGATTGTCTGGATTGATTCGCGGGTAAACTCAACGTGGACGTAGCAATTCCCCTTCCAGAGATCCATTTTTCGTCCTGTTTGCTCAATGACCCATTGGCCGAGATTTTCGTCGGGGACGAAGAGGATAGGGCGGTTCTTGGGTGCTTGGTTGACAATGCGGGGAGCGTTACCGGAGGTGCAAATGACATCGCAAAGCGCTTTTACCCCTGCCGAGCAGTTAATGTAGGCAATGACGTAGTAGTTTTTGTCCTCATTGTCTTTCAGGAACTGGTCCAGTTTGTCAGCGGGGCAAGCTTGTTCGAGCGAGCAACCGGCGTCTTTGTCCGGCAAAACGACGATCTTATTGGGGTTAAGGATCTTGGCTGTTTCGGCCATAAAATGGACCCCGCAAAAAGCGATGACGTCGGCATCTGTTTCCTGGGCCTTGTAGGCAAGTCCCAACGAATCGCCCACGTAATCCGCGATATCTTGAATAGAGCCAATTTGGTAGTTATGGGCCAGGATGACGGCATTGCGCTCCTTTTTGAGGCGAAGAATATCTTCTTTGAGATCAAGAACGGGCTCGTTTGACATAAGCGGATTTTCCGGGATTGGCCGGGACTAGGCGAGACTAAAACCCTCCCATCCGGATCTGACCGGTGTGTTTGGCACCATCTGCCACGGTGAGGGTTCCGACCTTGATATTGCCGGTGAGAGTTGCTTTTTTTTCCAGGGCAAGGAGTCCCCGACAGGCGAGGTTACCGGTAACGATCCCGTCGATCTTGCACTCGTTCATTTGCACTGTGTTGAGGAATTCAACTTTGGCTCGTTTTTCAACCATGAGTCGATCGCAAACCACCTTGCCAATAATTTTTCCGTGGCGCCTGAGGGTGAGGTCACCGGAGCATTCCGCGCTGCCCGTAAAATCGCCTTCCACAAAGAGATTGTGGCACTGGATTGAAGCTCCCAGAACGATGCCTTTTTTATGAATGAAGACATCTCCACGGGTTTGAACACGACTGCTCCAGGGTTCCCGAATATGCAGATCTTCCATGGAAATAAGACGTCCGCATTTACGACACTGGGTCGAGTTTGATCTGGCGTTGGCGAGGTGGGAATCACCGCATTCGAAACAGGTTGCTCTTCGTTGCTCCGGTTGTTTTTTACCCGAATCCCGTTGATCGCCTTTGACCGGTGCTTTAACGAAGCGGGAAAGTTCAGGGATGACTTCTTCCTGAGCCTCGTTTGCAAGAAGAGCATCGGGTTCCTCTGTCTCAGCTTTGACGGGCGATGAGCGCTTCGAAGGCTCCGTCAAGGGAGAAGCTGCCTTGTCAAGTTCAACTTTATTCTGCGGCGGCAGGGAAGGGGAAGCGGGGTCAACAGATTCCAGGGAGGAATTCGGGTGCTCTTTTGTTGCACCTGGTTCATCGTCCTTCGTTTTGTGGACTTCAGCAGGCGGTTTTGACGGAGTGGCCAAAGACTTGGGGCCCCGCTCTTCCCGGGGTTTGTATTCGATGTCGACCTTGGGTTGGGGTGGTCGATGGGCGAAAGGGTCCGGAGTAGCTTGTGGTCTCCCGACGATTTCACCACCCTTGCGAAACGAGAGATAGGCTCCACAACCTTTGCAATATGACGAGACAGCCAGCGGGGATTCCTGCTGGAGATGCTCACAAAGAGGACAACGGACCTCCTTGGGTCCCTTGCTCTTGTCCTTGAAGAAAGCGAATGCCAAATCGGAGGGGGGCGATAGTGACGGCTTTAGGAAGCATGAGCAACGTCCTTACCGGATTGATTGCCTTGCCTTTGCTTCTTGGAGTTGATCTGCGGAGCAGGACTACTTTGTTTGGGAGCGGCCGAAGGGGTGCCGACTTCGGATTTACCCACAAAGATGGCTCCTGGCTCGATGGAGAGAATGCCAGCTTTGATGTCTCCCACCATTTCGGCGCTCGCTTTGATTTCCACGCGGTCCGTGCAGACGATGTTTCCGTGGACTTTTCCGTAGATTACCACGGATTGTGTTTTCACTTCAGCCTTGATGTGTGCGTTTTCCGCAACTGTGAGGGCACCATCGGAGCTGATTTCACCCTCGATTCGACCGTCAACCAGGAGGTCGTTAGTGAAACGAACCGAGCCCTTGATGTGAACATCATTGCTCAGAATGTTTCGTTGGCCACCATTTGAGGACGCACTCACGGCCGCAGCTGGTTTTGAGGCCTCTGTTCCGATAACCGAAGCCTGTGGGGGAAGCGGGGCGGAAGCGGGGCGAGTTGGATGAGAGTCCTCGGGAGTCTTGCTAATGATTTTTTCGAACACAGTGACTTTTGGTTTGTTAAAGATTTAATGGAGTAGGATCGCTCGAAAGGAAAGAAGGAATTCGCGACGAATCAATTATTCCCCGGCCGGTCCAGCCGGAGCTTTAGGAGGTTCGGGCGTGGTTGGAGCTTCTGGTTTTGAAGGCGCTTCGGGAGTCTTGGGAGGGGTGTTTTTTTCGGGAAGCTCTAGTTCAGGGAACTCTGAAGATTTCGTTTCGTTATCGGGTGCGGGTGCGGGTGCGGGTGTGGGTGTGGGTGTGGGTGTGGGTGTTCCCGGGGTGAGGGCTCCGGGTAGGCCTGGAATGGCGACAGGAGGAGTAGCGGCACCAGGAGTGATGACGGGTGCGGGAGGTTCCGGGGCCTTTTCAGTCGGTGCGTTGACTCCAATGAGTTTGAGCCGTTGTTCCGCCATGTTTTTTACCTGAAAATGGCTTTTCTCATACTTGGTGAGAATTTGGTCGTAGAGTTCTTTGGCCTTCCCGGACTCACCTGATTTCAAGGCGATGTCGCCCAAAGAGAGGAGAGCGAGTGAGCTGGCAGACGATTCGGTTTCAACCGACTTTTCGTAGGCTGTTTTAGCCTTGTCGGTGTTGCCTAATTGCTGCTGGTAGGAACCCAAACTGGCGTAGGCGCTCCCAAGTGCGGGGTGTTCAGGATAGTTTTCGATAAATTCCTCCACTGACTTAATCGCTTCCTGCTGCTGCTGGTCACGCCAGAGAAGCTGGGATTTAAGGATCAGCGCACTGCCGCCGGCATTTTGTCCTTCGTGTTCGTTACTGACCGAGTCGTAATCCGGGACGGTCCGCGCCGCAGCAACGTCTCCGGCGGCATTTCGCGCGGTCATTGTCTTGACACCATCAAAAATCACGTAGCCCACCACGCAGAGGATGGCGAGAATGCCGACGATGATCAGCTTCTTTTGGTTGGCATCGAGAAACGCTTCAAAGGATGAAGGTTCGTGGGAAATTTCGCCGATAGGGCTTGGGCCTTGATCGGGCTTGGGATCTGTTTTTTCGGACATAGTACGACTGTGAGATGAGGAATTAACGCGATGAGGGGAGAGAAGCAAGCCCTTGTGATACGATTTGTAGTTTGGCAAATCGAGGATCTGACGTAGCATCAAGCCGTCGATGAGTAAATCGGTTTACGTGGTAGCAGGCGAGGTGAGTGGAGACACCCATGGGGCCGAATTGATGGAGGCACTTCAAGAGACACTTAAAGAGGTGGATTTTCGGGGCCTTGGAGGCCCGGAAATGGCCGGGATTTCCGGTGGAGGGATCGTGAATTGGGTTGATGATGCCGCGGTGGTCGGTGTTTGGGAGGTCTTGCGCCGCTATGGATGGTTTAAAGAACGTTTTAACAAGGTTTTGGCAGAGTTACTGGAGTGGAAGCCTGATGTCCTGCTTTTAATCGATTACCCCGGCTTCAATTTGCGATTGGCGAGGCAGGTTCATGAACACTTGCCGGAAACCAGGATTGTTCACTACGTGGCCCCCCAGGTTTGGGCGTGGAATCGGAAACGGATTCCGCAAATTGCGAAGACCCATGATCTGATGCTTTGTTTATTTCCTTTTGAAGTTCCGCTTTTCGAGGAGGCGGGCCTGCGAAGTCGTTGTCCGGGGCATCCTTTGGTGGACGAACTCGAAGAACGGAGGGTTGAGGTGAATCGGGGGTCGATGATGGTGGGGCTTTTTCCTGGAAGTCGGACGAAAGAGGTGAGCCGCCTTTTTCCAATGATGCTGGAATCGGCGGCCAGGCTCCTCGATCAGCGGCCCGAGGTTCGGTTTGTCGCTGCTGCAGCCAGTGACAAGGTTGCCCGTGTGATGGCTTCGGCGCTGGAAGAAAGCGATTTGCCTGCGGGCGTGGTGGAAATTCAGACCGGGCGCAGTCAATTACTCATGCAATCCGTCACGTGTGGTGTCGTTGCCAGTGGCACTGCGACCCTGGAGGCCGCCTACTACGGGATGCCCTATTGTCTTGTTTATCGGGTGGCGTGGCCGACCTACCTCATGGCGAAACAGTTAATCAAATTACCTTACATCGGTCTGATTAATATCCTCGCCGGCCGCAAGCTGGTGCCTGAATTCATTCAAAGCGAAGCCAACGCCTACGAGGTGGCGTCGTGGCTCGGTGAGTATCTCGGCGACGATGATCGGCGTGAAAAACTATCGCATGAGTTGCTGGAGGCGGCCTCGCGTTTGGGTGATCCGGGAGTTCATGGGAGGGCTGCCAGGGAAATTTCCGATCTGTTTACAAAATGAATCATTCCATGGAGCCTTCCCGGACCAGTGCGATCAAAGTGGCTCTCGCGGTCATTCCCGCCCTGCTCATCGTTTCGATTTGCATCGCACTCTATCTTGGAGCCAATGCTGATCATGAAGAGAGCCAACCCGCCGAAGGGGATGTCACTGTGACTGAAATGGCGGGGTATTTAAAGAAGCTAAACGAGATGATTGGCGAGAGGGGCTTGGGGACCGAAGACGGGCAAAAGGCCTTGCGGCAGGTTGCGGCCATGACGATGGGGAACCTTGGGCCGGAAAACCTGGGCTATGAGATCTTTAAAGTCCAAACTGATTCGGCCAAGGGGCTCCTCTGGCCAACCATTTGGATCAACGCAGGAAACCGGGAATCCGAAGAGCCGTTTGTGATTGCGATTCCGCAAGCCGGGAGTGGCACGGGGGTGGCCTTTGCGTATGGATTTTCCGAATATCTCACTTCGCACGAGACCGGCAAAGGGGTGCGAGTTGTTTTTTATCCCCCTCTCGCGGGCGGGGATTTGCGCGATTGGATTTGGAAACGTTGTGGTGGGGAGGATGAGAAGATGGCGGGGTTTCTTGAGATCACGGGTGGAACAATGAAGCTTTCAATGTCCCTGCTCTCGATTCCCGAGGGCAGGCGGCCACTTGCAGAGGAGATTTCCGGGAAAAAGGGGTGGGCTGACAATCTTTCGATTGAGCTCTCGGCCTATCCCGAACTGAGGATTGAGCTCGCTGAACAGGGGCGTTTGAGCCGTGACGGTCACGCGCAGGCTTTGATCCGCCTGATGCCTTTGGTGAAGGATCTCATCGAGAAAGTGGACGAGTGATTTTTGCTCGATGGAAGCATTCCAGAGGGCTGGGTCGAAGCGTTTCGGATTCAGTCACATCGAACGGTTGGTGGCGAGACAGGAGGGAGGGTGGTGTCATTGCGGGGCGGGGACGCTGGCGGAAAGGGGGCGTTTAAAAAGAATCCCCGCATCCGCACTTGAAAGGTTGGCTCAAGGGAGGCAGTTACATGGGCATGGGAATTGGCTGGGTGGTCATAGCAACACTTCTTGCGACAGCGGGAGGTGTTCTGGGTGCTTTGGCGGCCCGTGCCGACAAGCCTGGTCAGACGGCCTTTATTTGGATGATCCTGGCATTTGGAGCTCAATTGATGGCTCTCGGTTGGCGGGGAGGTTTGCGGGGGCAATGTCCTCTTGGTGATGTCGGGGAAGTCTGCCTGTTTCTCGCTTGGTCCCTGACCTTCTTCTATCTCGTGACCGGGACGACGTATCGACTTTCCCTTTTGGGAGTTTTTACGACTCCGCTGGTGGTGTTACTCCAGGTGATTTCTCTGATTCCAGGATCGTTTGAAACAGGGGTGGTTCGCGCCGGGACGGTGGATGCCTGGCGAGAAGCCCATGCGGCATTGTCCGTTCTGTCATATGGAGCGCTGGCTTTGGCAGCGGTGGCCGGGGTGATGTTCTTTATTCTGAATTACCGCCTGAAGGCGCACAAATTTGGGGGCGGCTTGGTGCACGGCATGCCTTCGATTAGTCGATTGGTGCAGGCAATGGCCAGAATTGCCCTGGTTGGATGGTCGGTCCTGACGATGGGGATCATAGCGGGGCTCCTGATGGAGGAGGGAACCTTTAGTGTTCATCTCGTGGTGGCATCGATGACCTGGGCACTCTATGCGGTGCTTTTGGGCATCTACTTTGTCAGGGGAATGCCAGGTCGTCAGTTGGCGATCGGGCTGACCGTTCTCTTTATCCTCTCCTTATCGGTTTTTGCGAAGCTGTGATGAAACTCATTTGTCTGGGACTCAATCACGAAACCGCTCCTGTCGAGGTGCGGGAACGTTTTGCGCTCTCTGATGTTGCCCTTGATCGGGAAACCGAGTCTTTGATGACCGCAGCCGAGGTGGAGGAAGGGGTGGTGCTCTCAACTTGCAATCGCACTGAATATTACGCCGTGGTGAACGGAGGGAGCGGTATCGTCGAACTCGAGGACTGGATCTGCAAGCAGCGGGACTATCATGGTTCCCGTGAAGGAGTGTTTTATCATTATCAGGCCCGCGAGGCCGCCGAACATCTCTGTCGGGTCGCGAGTGGCATGAATTCGATGGTTTTGGGCGAGACCGAGATTTTTGGGCAGGTCAAAAAAGCCTACAAGCGCTCACTCGAAGGCGGGGCAACCAAGGCGATCCTTAACAAACTTTTTCAGAGGGCTTTCGGAGTGGGGAAGAAAGTACGCACCCATACCGGCATTCAAGAGGGTGCCACGTCGGTCGCGGGAGCATCGGTCGAGTTGGCTGAGAAAGTTTTTGGGTGTCTTAAAGGAAGCTCCGTGCTCGTGATCGGAGCAGGGGAGATGAGTCGCAAAACGGCCAGGGCTCTTCAATCGAGGGGAGCATCTTCGGTCATGGTGACCAATCGTTCTTTTGACAAGGCGGTTGATTTGGCTGAAGAGATCGGCGGGCGTGCGGTGCATTTTGAAGGATGGGAGGAGGAGCTGACTCATTTGGATGTGGTGATCGCCGCGACAGGTGCTCCCCATTTTGTGGTGAAACCGCAACACGTCGAAGCGGTGCGTCGGAAACGTAAGTTCCGACCCTTGATCATGGTGGACATTGCAGTGCCCCGTGACATCGATCCGGAGGTGGGAGAGATCGAGGAAGTGTATCTTTACGACATTGATACCTTGCAAGAGATGGCGGATCAGGCGAGGAAGCGTCGCGAGGAGCAACTCCTCCTCTGCGAAGAAATTATCCGTGAAGAGATCGACAAGGTCAGACTTCCCGCTGTGAACGACTAGATTATGAAGACTTTAAAACTCGGAACGCGTGGCAGTGCCCTCGCCTTGAAACAGGCTGAGATGACGGAAGCTGCCCTTGCCGCCCATTTTCCCGATTTGGAGGTCGAGCGCGTCATCATCAAGACGACCGGCGACCGCCGGACTGATGTCGCATTGAACGAAGTCGCCAAGGCCGAAGGGATTTGGGATAAGGGCGTTTTCATTAAGGAGCTTGAGGTTGCTTTGGAGACCAAGGAGATTGATGTCGCAGTCCACAGTTTAAAGGATCTGCCCACCGTCTTGGAGGAGCCCTTTCAACTCCGTTCGGTTCTTGAACGAGCTCCGGTTGCCGATGCCTGGATTGGTAAGATCCCCTGGTCCGAGGTGCGGAAAGGATCACGGGTAGGCACCAGCTCGGTTCGCCGTGCCCGTCAAATTCAGTTTCTCAAGCCCGGCGTCAAAGTGATTGATCTCCGTGGCAATGTTCCTACGAGGATGGCAAAGGCCGCGCTCGACCCCGATTACGATGGCATCATTTTGGCGGAAGCCGGATTGACCCGACTCGGTTATCAAACCGAGGGAATGTTCGAGATTGAACGTCACCCCATTTTTGTCGACTGCTTCGCCGAACGAAACTTTTTTCCGGCTGCCGGGCAAGGGGCGGTTGGCCTCGAAATCCGCCGTGGTGATGAAGAAGCCGGAACGATTGTCGACGCTCTCAATCACATGGACACCTGGAATCGAGTGTCCGCTGAGCGCGAGTTTTTGCGACTGCTCGATGCCGGCTGCTCCACTCCGATAGGCGTCTGGTCGACACTCACCGGTGAGCATATGGAAATGGGCGCACGGGTCTTTCCCGAGACGCCCGGATCTCCCCGTAAGGCCAAAGCCAGCGGGGTGGTTCCGCTCGAAGTGGCTCAACAACTTTTTGAGAATTTAAAATGAGCAAGCAGGGAATTTGTTACTTGGTGGGTGCTGGCCCGGGGGACCTGGGTCTGGTCACTTTGAAGGCGAAGGAGTGCATTGAGAAGTGCGACGTTCTTGTCTACGATGCCCTTTCCAGCGCTGAACTGTTGGGCTGGACCAAGAAGGGCTGCGAACTTATCTTTGCCGGAAAACGTGCGGCTGATCACGCCATTCCGCAGGATCAGATCAATGCGATCATCGTAGAAAAAACCCTCCAGGGAAAAGTGGTGACCCGTCTCAAAGGAGGTGATCCCATGATTTTCGGGCGCGGAGGCGAAGAGGCCGCCGAACTTGCCGAAGCGGGCGTCCCTTTTGAGATCGTCCCCGGTATCTCCTCCACTATTGCGGGGCCCGCCTATGCGGGCATCCCGGTCACCCACCGTGATCATTGCTCGCAACTCACCATCTTCACCGGACATGAAGATCCGACCAAGGAAGACACTTCGCTCGACTTCGACCAACTCGCCAAAACTCCCGGCACCAAGGTCTTCGTCATGGGCGTCTCGCGCCTTCGTGGGATTTGCGAACAGTTTATCAAAGGGAGTGCTTCTCCCCAAACTCCCATCGCCCTCACTCGCTGGGCCACCACCGGGAAACATCAGACTGTTCAAGGAACACTCGCAACAATTGCCGACATCGTGGAGGAGGCGAATTTTAAATCGCCCGCCGTCGCCGTAATCGGAGACGTCGTCAAGGAACGCCAAAAAATCAACTGGTTCGAGAGCCGCCCGCTTTTCGGGAAGCGCATCGTCGTGACCCGCACCCGCGAGCAGGCCGGGGGTCTCAGCAAGCGCCTCGGCGAACTCGGAGCCGATGTCATCGAGTTGCCAACCATCCGCATCGAGCACCCGCAGGATCGACAGGATTTTGCGGAGTCGGTGGCGGAATCCCACACCTATGACTGGCTTGTCTTCACCAGCCCGAATGGCGTCGAAAGATTTTTCGATGCCTTCTACGCGACCTATCAGGATGCCCGTAGTCTGGGTGGCTGCCGCATCGCCGCGATCGGGCCCAGCACGGAAGCCAAAATCCGTGAGTATCGTTTCGCAGTCGATCTCGTCCCGCAAAAATTCGTGGCCGAAGGGCTGATCGAGGCCTTTAAAAACGAAAGCGTCGAGCACCAAAAAATCCTTTGGATCAAAGCCGAGGAAACACGTGATGTCATCTATGATGGACTCATGGAACTCGGGGCCATCGTCGATTCCTGCCTTGCCTACCGCACCGTCCCTGAGACCAATGATCCCACCGGAGCGGCCAGGCAACTCCGCGAGGAAGGCGCTGACATGATCACCTTCACCAGTGGTTCAACGGTCGAGAGTTTCTTCAATATGGAGATCGATTGGCCCGAAGGGTGTGAAGCCGCTTGTATTGGCCCTGTCACTCACAAAACCTTTAAATCCCATTGCGAAGCTTCATCGGTCGAATCAAAGAAGCACGACATCGAGGGGCTCGTTCAAACGATCCTCAAGCACTACGGGAAGTGAAGACGACCATCAAACTTTACGACCAAGGCGGACATGGCGTCACCCCGGAGCCTAATCTCTGAAAGGAAGATGTCAGCGATTGGATGATGGAGTGTGGAATTTTGTCGTAGTAGATCCGGGGAGGGTTTCCGGACAAAGCGAGGGCTACGTTCCACCCACAACAGCTTTCGATCTACATTGGTGCAATGCGCCGGCTTCCGACATCGGTGGTCTTCATGACGTGGTCATTGAAGCTTTCTAGAATGAGTTTACTTTTGATGTCTGCGGCGGTGGGATCGTCCCATAGGTTTGCGAATTCGTAAGGGTCGGAATCGAGGTCGAAGAGCTCACCAAGGTTGTCTCGATGGTAGACGACGAGCTTGTAGCGCCGGGTGCGATACATCGTGGCAAAGGAAGCGTTGCCGTTACAGAACGCGCTGTCCAAGGCGTCAAAGTATTCGGAACGGATGCTGTCGCGATGATGGTTGGGCGATGAGTCTCCGCTGAGGATCGGTCGCAGGGTGTTGCCCTGAAAGTAGTCGGGAATATCGACGCCGGCGAAGTCGAGGATGGTCGCGCTCATGTCGAGAAGTTCTACCAGCGCTTCGCTCCGCACGTCGCTCGCGATGGTGTTTGGGCAATTGAAGATCAGCGGCACCCGCACCAGTCCGTCGTAGAAGCGACACCCCTTAAACAGGAGTCCGTGGTCGCCGAGGGATTCGCCGTGATCGCTGGTGAAGATGATCACGGTGTTATCGCGCTGACCGGTCTCGTTGAGACGCTGAATGATACGAGCCAGCTGATCGTCGATCAGGGCGATCATCGCGTAGTAGAGCGCCTGGATCTTTTTGGCTCCGCGTTGTTCCGGAGTCTGTGCTTCGGTTTGGAAATCGACCGGAGCCAGTTTCGCCTGAGCCTCGATGTCGCTGTCGCGGAAGTGGGGTCCGGGCATCGCCTCGGGATCGAACTTCTCTGCGTATTCCTTAGGAGGGATGAACGGAGGGTGGGGATCGTATGGGTTGATGTTGAGCATCCACGGTTTGTCGCTTGATTCCGCTTCGTCGAGAAATTCGAGGGCTCGCTCCGTCGCCCAGGTCGTCTGGTGGAATTCAGTGGGCACGTGCTCTTCGCTCTCGCGCATCGCATTGAGATCGCCGCCGTTTTCCTTCACCCAATCGGCGTAGTCGTGTCCTTCCTCCCAATCGTCGCGTGGGGCATGGCTGAATTTCCAGAACGAGAAGCCGTCATCGAGCCTCGGTTCGGTGCGCTTGCCGGAGCTCTGCAGGTGGAATTTTCCGATCAATCCGCAGTGGTAGCCCGCCTCGGAGACCAGTTTGCTAATGAGTGGCGGGTGGCCTTCAAAAGTCTCGTTTCCGTTGCGGGTATTGTGCGCACGGGTGGGGTAGAGGCCGGTCATGAAACTGCTGCGGCTCGGAGTGCAGATCGGGCTCTGGCAGTAGGTATGGGTGAATGCGGTTCCGCCCTTTACCAAGGCGTCGATTGTCGGCGTAAGGACCTGTGGGTTTCCCAGAGCGCCGATGGTGTCGAATCGTTGTTGGTCGGTGCAATACCAGAGGATGTTGGGTCTTTGTTTTTTCATTAATTAGGCTGAGAGATTGGCGTCGTCGGATGGGGGGATTGCACGCCGCTGGCGCAGCGACCAGTATAAAAGAAGGGCCGAGAATGAGAGAAACACCAGCGGTCCGGGTCTGGTCACAAGTGGCAGCCAACTCCCGCCCGAACTCATCAGGGCGGTGACCATCGATTCTTCGCCGAGCGGGGTGAGGACAAATCCGATCACGAATGGGGCGAGCGGGATGCGCCAGCGCTCGAGGAGGAACCCGGCAATGCCGAAAGCGATCATCACCCACACATCGAAGAACCGGTTGGCGAGCGCGAATGATCCCAGGACACAGAACGCCGCTACCATTGGCAGGAGGGTGTGGTGGCGGACCGTTGCAAGTCGTGCGATCCAGCGGGCGCTGAACAACATCAACGCCACCATCGCGACGTTGGCCCACAGGTAAGACGAGACGATGGTGCCAACGATCTGAGGGCTATTCTGGAAAAGCAGCGGTCCAGGCTGAAGGCCATGGATCACAAATGCGCCGAGCAAGATCGCGTCGATGAGGCTGCCGGGGATACCGAGTGCGACCAAGGGGACAAGAGCTCCGCCGACCGTGGCATTGTTGGCCGACTCCGAGGCTACGATTCCTTCTTCGGAGCCGGTGCCGAAGTCCTCTGGTTTCTTCGAACTGGCGCGCGCGGTGGAGTAGGCAATCAACGAACCGATGTTGGCGCCGATGCCTGGCAGAATCCCGACGAAAGTGCCGATTGTTGAAGAGCGCAGGAGGTTCTGCCAGTGGCCTTTCCACTCGCTCCACTTGAGTAAGAGCGGACCGTCGACAGGGGGTGGATTTGACTGAATGGAATCACTCTTTGGAGGCGGTGCAAAGACGCGACTCAGCGCGAACAAACCGATCAGGACGGGTAACAATTTGAAGCCGTCGTCCATCGCGCTGAACCCGAAGGTCAGGCGCAATTCGCCGCTACCTGGAGCGGTTCCCGGCAATGCACAGAGGATGCCCAGCAGGCATGAAAGTGCGCCGCGGTTGAGTGATTTTCCGCTAACTCCAACCACCAAGACCAAGGACATGATGACAAGTGCGAAGAATTCGAAAGGCCCGAGAGCGGTAGAGAATTGTGCGATCGGCCTGGCCAACAAGGCGAGCGCTCCCCAGGCCAGCACGCCGCCGACAAATGAGGAGCCGATGCCGAGTGCGAGCGCCCGTCCGGCCCGTCCGGATTGTGCCATGGGGTAACCGTCGAGGGTGGTAATAATCGAGGCTGGCGTGCCGGGCATGCGCAGCAGCGTCGCGGTGATCAATCCGCCGCTCACTGAACCGACATACATGGAGACCAGCAGTGTCAGGGCCGATTGGGCATCCATGCTAAAGGTGAGTGGCAGGGAAAGTGCGATCAGCATCGCTCCGGTCAGACCGGGGATCGCTCCGACGAGGATTCCCAGGGCCGTGCCAAGCAGGATGAGGACAGGCAGGCTGGGTTGGGAGAAGGCTTCAAATATCATTTTGCTACGGCAGATCGATGACCAGCACCTTGGTGAAAATGAAGAAGCACAGCAACGCGAGGACAATGCCGATGCCGGTGATGCGTATGATTGTCTGAGGTGTGCGCGCACCGGTCACGATGGCCAGCGCCGGGATGAAGATCATGGTGGCGATGGGGTAGGGAGCTTTTGCGAATTGCATTGCGAGCACGTAGCAGGCCAGCACGCCGACGGTCAGAGCGCAATGGATCCACAGGTGAGGTTTGGCCTCGCCACTCTTTCGTCGAGTTGAAAAAACGACACTTGATAGCACCACGACCAGAGCGAGAACAGGGACCACCGGATCAGGTAAACCTTCGTAGCGCACGAGCGCGACATCTTGGAATTCGCCATCCCGCGCCGCGAGATGGGATTCGAGCTCAGCTCCGCGCAAGAACAAGGGTGCCGTTTTAGATTCAGCGAGCTTGCTGCTCATATACTCGCTCGACATCGCTGCTTCGAGCGCATCGGCGATTCGATCCACCGCGGCATCGGGTGTCGATTTTGGAGCCCACCAATAGTGCACGTGAGGCATGACGACGTCGTAACCGAGTTCACGAGCTGTCGGCACCTGCGGAAGCGCTGGATGCCGTTCAGTTGCGAGGTAGGCAATCGCACGGACACCTCCGGCCTCGAAGCCGATGTATTCCGCGAGCGAAAATGGCGTGACGTCGACATGTTTTCCAACGAGCTCGTTGCGCCGTTTCGCGCCGCCTCCGCTATCAACCATACGAAATTTCACGTTCTCACCGGCAGCTTTCTCGAGTCGACGCCCGGCGAAGTTTGTCGGGGTGCCTTGCGCCATCCCGAACAAGATGCTGTCTTGATGCCCGGCGGCCGCCTCGAGCAGATCGGTGAGATCGCGGTATGGGGCATCTTCACGCACGCAGATCACCAAGCTTGATTGGCCGGTGGCGGCAATCGGGCGGAAGGCCTCGGGCCCGTAGGAGACACGGTTCGAATACTTCGAGGTGAAGATGCCTTCGTGCAAATTGAGGATGGTATAGCCGTCAGGTGCCGCATCGCGCACTCGACGGCTGCCGACCGTTCCGCCAGCGCCGGGAACGTTGAGGATGACCAAAGGCTCGGGCAAAAGTTCCTGATCGCGCAAGGCCTTCTGCATGATGCGGGCAAAACTATCGCTGTCCCCACCGGCGCCGAAGGGAACGATAACCTTGATCGGTTTACGCGGAAACTGGTCTGTAGCCGAATCAGACTCCGGGCCTTTGCATCCGCTGAGGATTAAGGAGGCCCACAGAATCACGAGCGCGCCAAGAGCCCGGTGCGTCTGGCGATGGTAATCGGCGGGGCGAATTGTTTGTCTCATCCGGGTCACTTGACAATGAGCCAATCCTTCGGAGTGACGAAGCCCTTTTTGTCCTCGAGGAAATTCGGGTTTCCGCCGATTTGTCATCGCGGGTGATCGCCACTGTGATGCCGGGTTTCAATGTCCTATCGTAGATCGCAGAACGATCGGGATTTCTGTTCATAATGTCGCGACAGTAATAGAGTTCTGGTAATCAGGGCGCAATGGCGAGTAGAAGCCCGAGTTTCAGAATTCTTGAGGAACTCAAAAATCACGATTGCTTCGTTGTCCCGTTTTGCTAAGGAAAATAAGGGGGAGGGCTGTTCTGATATCGGAATGGATCCACCCGCAAAATACCTGCACAAGACACAGTTTCGCCGCTTTAGCTCAGGGGTAGAGCAATTCACTCGTAAAGCATGGAGGTAGGCGTTTTTGTCACTGCAGTTCAAGGGAGATAGAGTGTGGTTAACACTTTCGGGTTGCAAGATGAGGGGAGTTTTTGCACGAATCAGCACGAAATCATCTCGGGTAGCAGCGTTCAAGGTTTCGCGCAGGGAAGACGCGTGAGTTCTTGGATTGAAAAATAGGTATCGAGTGCGGTGGAGGCGAGAGAGTCGGTGAGCTTGACGCTTCCATTCTGTGAGTAGCTGGCGTCGGGGATTTCAACGAGCTGGACGCGTCCGACGATGAGCTTGGTTCCATTTGATGGGAGCTTGATTTGAAGGTCTGTGAGGAAATCTTCCTCGGTCAACCAATGGAAAGGTTTTAAGTTGATGGTTCCCGGGCACTAAATAAGGGCGTCGAGGGTGTTTGGAATGTAGAGGTCTGCCGCTGGATCAGACGCTTCAAAAGTAGCTCGCGAGGTGGGGATGATTTCGTGGCCCTGGGAGTAAAGGAGTTCTTTAGTCGCAAGCCCAATGCCTGAGGAACTGCCGATGATGAGAATCTTGCGAATCATGGAGGATCATCGCGGTAAATCGCGCTCTTGTATCAACTTTTTACATCAAGTTTTTTGAGCTTTTCGAGGTAGGCGTTTTTAGGCGCTGGTTTTTCAGGAGAAGTTGGTTGTTTTAACATTTTTCCGATGATTTCGTTGCTGGTGGCGATGAGTTCTTCGATGATCTCAGCTTCGGGGAGGTTCTTCCAATACTTCTTGGGCATCTCGGATTGCATTGCTTTCACCTTGAGGCGGGCGGGATTAAAGATGCTGCGGTAGTAGGTTTTCCAAAGTTCATCCTGGGCGTCGGAGTCGGGCGCTTGGGACTTGTCCACCCCTTCACTGAAGTAGATTTTCTTGCCATCCCAATGCATGCACTCATCTGGGGTGAGGATGGACCAGTCCATGCCCGTGAAGCGCTTGCGGAAGAAGGGTGCTGACAGGCGCACGATGCGATGATCGGGCTCGAACCAAGCGACGAATTGCTCCCGGTCGTTCGCTTGCCCTACTTTGCGGAAGCGGACGAAGGCGTGCATTTTGTGAATGTCGCGGCTGATGTGTTTGGCCATAGACTTGACTCGATGAACCTCGGGATCAGTCACCATGCTGAGAAGGTGTTTTTCTCCATGGGTGAGCCGCCAAAGCATCGAGTAGAGAAGGGGCCATTGATCATCGGAGCGGTGGCAAGCCGTGGTGTTGGCGAGGTCAACGAAGGCTTTGGAAACTTGCGGGAGCTGACCTTTGACTGGTGAAGAAGCGCTTTCTTCGAAGAGGCTGGCTTGGTCCTTTTCCTGCCAAAGGATTTCGTGTGGAGGAATTTCTTTAAGGAGGAAGGAACGAGCGAGCTGCCGCCATGCTGTGAAATTTTCGGGATGCGTGACGGTCTTCATGTTAGAACTCCCCGCCGAGAACTTCGACTTTGGGAATGGGGGGTGAGGGGGTGAGATCGAGTTCGAGCTGTTGTGCGGGCGGGGCATGAATGGCGCGGATTTTCTCGGAATCGAGTTCCACGTTGGAAGGTTGATAATCTGAGGTGATCATGAAAGGGAGGCATTTTTTTAAGTTCACACGCATCTTAATCAGATCAGCAACCCGGAGGTGCGAGTGCCGCCGGATGGTGGTGATTCGTTTCGCATTACGCACACCCAGTCCGGGGATACGGACAAGCAGCTCTATGGATGCTCTATTAAGATCAATGGGAAAGAAATGGCGGTTTCGGAGAGCCCAGGAGAGTTTGGGATCGATATCAAGATCGAGGTTGGGCTGCTCTTTCGTGGTGATTTCATCGACTGCATATCCATAGAAGCGCATGAGCCAGTCAGCTTGATAGAGGCGGTGTTCTCGGACGAGAGGCGGAGCTATCAGGGGGAGTCTGACCGAGGCATCTGGGATGGGGCTGAAGGCGGAATAGTAGACGCGGCGGAGTTTGAAATTTCCGTAGAGATCTCCGGCGCGTTTCAGAAAGTGGGAGTCATTGGACTCGTCCGCGCCGACGATCATCTGGGTGCTTTGGCCAGTCGCGAAAGGCGACTTCTTCCGGCTCTTCTCAGCTTTATTTTCGGCGATTTTCTCCCCGATCCGGTGCATGGCCTCGCGAGTGCGGGAGATGTTCTTTTCAGGGGCGAGATGTTTCAGGCCTTCTTTTCGAGGGAGTTCAATATTGATGCTGATCCGGTCGGCATACTTTCCTGCTTCAGCGATGAGCTCATCGGATGCTTCTGGAATCGTCTTGAGGTGAATGTAGCCTTTGAAGTGATGGGTGTTTCGCAAGGTTTTGGCGACCAAAATTACTTGCTCCATGGTGAAGTCCGCACTGCGAACGATGCCCGAGCTTAGGAAGAGCCCTTCGATGTAATTTCGTTTGTAGAAATCGAGCGTGAGAGTGACGACTTCTTCGGCGGTGAAGCGAGCGCGCCGGACATTACTGGAGCGTCGATTGATACAATAGTGGCAGTCGTAGAGACAGACGTTTGTGAGGAGGATTTTCAGAAGAGAAATGCAGCGCCCATCAGGCGTGTAGGAGTGACAAATACCGACTCCACCGGTGGAGCCAACGCCTTTTCCGCCGGAAGAGTCCTTGCGGGCAGCTCCGGAGCTGGCGCAGGAAGCATCGTATTTAGCGGCGTCTGCGAGGATTTCTAATTTCTTAAGAGTGTTTATTTGAACACAGTGTTCTAAAGAGTTCTTTTTGCAAGGGGGTTTTCTTCAGAATTCTTAAATATCGGTGGACAGATGAGTTTTTCTCGGGACCTTCCAGCCATGGAGGTTTCTTTGGTTTATCCGCATCAGCTTTTTGCGAAACACCCCGCGATTGAGTTGGGGAAACCTATTATTCTAGTGGAAGATCCTCTCTTCTTTGGGACTGATTCAGAACAACCCTTGAGGCTTCATGCCAAGAAGCTGATGCTGCATCGGGCGTCAATGAAGCGTTATGCAGCGGGTTTGGAAAAGGTGACCTATATCGAGCTGCCGGAAGAGCCGTGTCGGTCTGACGAACTTTTGGAAAGAGTGATGTCGAAGAAGGTGAAGGAAATCACCTGTGTGGATCCGGTGGATTATTTGTTGGAGAGACGGATCCGGCGATTTTGCAAAGGCCGGGGAATTGAGCTGATGTTACTGGAGTCACCCATGTTCGTGACACCGGATGAGTGGATGAATGAAACAATGGATGGGATGAAGAAGCCCTTTATGAAAACTTTTTACGAAGCTCAGCGGAAGCGGATGAATATCCTGATGGATGGCAATAAGCCAGAAGGCGGGAAGTATTCCTTTGATGCGGAAAACCGGAAGAAGTTGCCGAAAACGATTGCGATCCCCGAGCCTTATGGTCCGCCGCTTCATGAGGAAGTGAAAGAAGCCGAGGCTTGGGTGAGGGAGCGCTTTCCAGATGCCTTGGGACGGACTCACGGATTCCAATATGGAATCAGTCATGACGATGCTTCTGAAGCGTTGGAGCTTTTCCTGAGAGAACGCTTTCAACTGTTTGGAGACTATGAGGATGCGATCTCGATGAATCACAAGGTCGCTTTTCACTCCGTCCTGACACCTTATCTCAACATCGGTCTCATTACGCCGCAGGAGGTGGTGGACCGGGTGCTGGAATTTGCAGGAGAGAGCGATGCTATTCCACTGAACTCGCTGGAGGGTTTCATCCGACAAGTGATCGGTTGGCGCGAGTTCATGCGGATCATATACCTGCGGCATGGAATATTTGAGCGGAAGGAGAATTTCTGGAAATTCACGAGGAAGATGCCGCAGTCATTTTATGACGGAACGACGGGAATTGATCCGATTGACCATGTGATTCAGGCACTTCACGAAGATGCTTATTGTCATCACATCGAGCGGCTGATGGTGCTGGGTAATTTCATGATGCTTTGTCGGGTCGATCCTGATGAGGTTTACCAGTGGTTCATGGAGTTCTTCATCGATGCTTACGACTGGGTCATGGTCCCGAATGTTTACGGCATGAGCCAGTTTGCAGATGGTGGGATCTTTGCGACGAAGCCTTACCTTTCCGGCTCAAATTACATTCGCAAGATGTCGAATTTTAAAAAAGGACCATGGTGTGATGTCTGGGATGGTCTCTTTTGGACCTTCGTAGAAGACCATCATGAATTCTTTCTCAAGAACTACCGAATGGCCCAAATGGCGCGCCTTCACGACCGTATGACTGACGAGAAAAAGAAAACCCATCGAGAAAAGGCAGCGCGATTTTTGGCCAAACTCTGAACCGATGTTCGCCGAGGCCGGGGAGGGGACTTTTGTGGGCCGGGCGCAATTTTTGCGCGCGGCATTTTTCTATAGCCACCTTATCGAGACCCCCATCGTTGTTCGTAGCGCCCCTAAACCGGAGTTTAAAAAAAAGATTCAAACTTTTTGAATCCAGAATCAGTGATCCGGCGAATCCCTTGTTGTAGGTCCTTATGGGCCTCAAAAAAATTGAACGCATTCCAAGTCACAAAATTATGAAAGCCATTGCTACCACCATCCTCCTCGGATTTTTTGCCCTCGTTCCGGCTGCCTCGGCAGACCATCACAAGAAAGCTAGGAAAGACATCGTTGATACCGCTGTCGCCGCGGGTTCCTTCAAGACTCTTGCCGCTGCCCTCGGCGCTGCCGACCTTGTCAAAACCATGAAGGGCAAGGGGCCTTTTACCGTCTTCGCTCCCACCGATGAGGCTTTCGCCAAACTCCCCAAAGGTACGGTCGAAACCCTCCTCAAGCCTGAGAACAAGGACAAGCTTGTCGCAATCCTGACCTACCATGTCGTTTCCGGAAAAGTGATGGCCGCGACTGCCGTCACTCTTGATAAAGCAACGGCCTTGAACAAAAAGGACATTGCCTTGGCCGTGAAGGGCAAGGCGCTCACCCTGAATGGCTCGGCCAAGGTGATTAAGGCAGATATTGAATGTTCCAATGGCGTCATCCACGTGATCGACACCGTGATTCTTCCTCCGTCCAAGTAATCGGATCGCTTATCTCTTTATCCCGGATTTCAGAGATGGGATCCGGGATAATCATTTTCTCACCCGGGCCATCGGGTCACGCCGTTCGTGACAGATCGACTGCAAGATGCAGGAGAGATGATCCTGGTATTGCGACCGGATTCACCGTCGTGGGACTACTCGCCAGGCGTCGCGCCATCGACTTCGCCCGCAAGGAAAGTCGTCGTCCCCAACCGGGACCTCTGCCCGATGCGGAATCACTCACCCGGGCCGCGATTGAATCCACGGCAGCTCTGCACTGCGAAGGCTAGGAAGTCCGGGCAGCATTCAAGGACCTCCCCGAGGAGACCCAGCAAAGTTTTTCCCTCCACTTTGACGAGGGAATGCCCCATCCCGAGATCATTTAAAAAACCGGCCTCCCGCTCGGCACCGTGAAGACACGGCTGAGGCGCGGTTTAATTGGCCTCCGAAACAGACTAAGCCGCCTTGATCGTTCCCAACAATCACCCTCCGCCGCGCCATGAATGACCAAGATGTTTTAGGCCGGTTCGAAGAACTCGAAGCTGGATCTATCCTCGGTGATCTCGATGCCGACGAGTTCAAGGAGTGGGAAAAGCTTTCCACAGATCCGCATTGCAAGGCCGACTTCTCGCTTGAATTGATGGCAGCGGCTCTCGACGCGGAGTTCCTTGGGAGTCGGGACACAGAACTTCCCGCAAAACTTCTCAAGAATCTCCGCGCGGGGATGGCTGAATTTGTTTCGCCCGAGCTGGAAGCGGAAGTTGTAGTTCGCCCAAGTGCCTGGCAAGGGCTCTTCGCATCTCCAAAAACCGGATGGGCGATCGCATCGCTCTTCGCGTTTCTTTTGGCCGCCAAATCCTTCGTTGACAAGACTCCTGTCGAACCAGGGAAGCAAGTCGTCACCGCTCCGGATAAATTCACTCTCGGCGAGGCTCGTGAGACCTTGATTTCCAAAGCTGACGACTTGTTCAAATCTGAGTTCGGCGGATCAGAGAAGTTTAATCAAATGTCCGGAACCGTGGTCTGGAGTGACGAGCTTCAGGAAGGCTACATGAGCCTGACGAATCTTCCGGCCAATGATCCTGGTTCCAACCAGTATCAACTCTGGATCGTCGATCCCGATCGGGATGACAAACCAGTTGATGGCGGTGTTTTCGATATCTCTGCAAGCATTGGCACGGCAATCATCTCAATCCGGAATCCGCTCGTGGTGACCAACCCCCAGGCCTTTGTGATCACGCTGGAACAGCCCGGAGGGGTCGTGGTTTCCAAGCAGGAGGTCGTGGTGGCTCTCGCCAAGACTCTCTAG
>CALFSW010000073.1 GCA_937916505.1 uncultured Verrucomicrobiales bacterium
TGAATCTCACCAATCACGCTTATTTCAACTTGTCCGGAGACGGCACCGCATTGGATCATATTCTCCAAATTCCGTCCGAAAGCTACACCCCCACCTGGAAGGATTCAATTCCCACCGGAAAGGTTCTTCCGCTCGCCGGGACGCCGATGGACTTCAATAAGCCGACCCGCCTCGGGGAACGTCTCGAAGAGTTAAAGCCTTCAATGAACGGGTATGATCACAACTTCGTGCTACCGAAAGCACAAGGCCTGAAACTGGCGGCCCGCCTACATGATCCCGCCAGCGGGCGGGCGATGGAGGTCCGAACAACCCAACCGGCCATCCAACTCTACACCGGAAACCATCTCGGCCACCGCGCGGTTTGTCTGGAAACCCAACATTTTCCCGACTCAGTGAATCACGCCAATTTTCCTTCGACCGTCATCCGTCCCGGCCAAGACTATCGTGAATCAGCCGTGTTTAGCTTCTCGGTGAAGTGATCCTCATGATCACCCTTTTCACTAAGGACCAATTTAGCAGAGATCAATCACTCTCCGGTATTGATTTGATCCATCTCTAAATGAGATCGAGCGTTTCTTTGACGTGAAGATTTCGAGTCACCGGTGGCATTTGCTCGGGAGCACCGGTGGCCGCCATGCGGCGGTGGAGGAACGAGTTCCCGACATCGCCGGAAACGATCAGTTTCCCGTTCTCGATACCGAAATTATTTCTGACCATCCCTCCGATGATGCCCTGTTCCTGAAGCCGGGTGGTGAAGCCCGCATATTTCATGAGGGCTTGGTTTCGATGTATTCTACAGGTCGGTTGGGATATCGCAGGTGATTGCCTTCTCTGAACCTCATTTTTCAAAGGGCCAGCCTGGTAATTCACCACAAGACTGAAGTGCAAGCACGGCGTAGGCGGTCCCGGTATTTGAGATGTAATGCTTGCTGTCTTCGGCCGGGGAGCGGGTGAACCATTTGCCACTTTGGCGCTGGTTGCTTTTCAGCCACGCGATCCCCTTTTGGATCCCCTCGTGTCGGGCCGAGATCCCCATTTCGCGGGCAACCACAATGGCAAGGCCGGTTCCGTAAGCATCAGAGATATCGGGATCGTGGGGCTTGCCGTCTTTCCGCTTGTAATCCTCCCAATCGATGAGAAAGGCCGGTGTGGCCCAGCCTCCATCGGGGCGCTGCTTGGAAAGCATTTCCTCGAGAGCCTCCTTTCGTTCGGGTTCCTCCATCAGTCCATCCGCTCGAAGGGAAGCCCAGGCGAGCATAATGCGATGATGAAGGGAGTGAGGCCGGTTGTTTCTCAGATACTGTCGCACCTTTTCCATGCCGGCCCTGGCAGCGTCGCTTTCCGCGTAGTCTCCGGGGGCGATTCCGACAGCTAGGGCAGCAAGTGTAACCCCAAAGTGATCATCGCTCTCCATCGGAGCCCAGCCGCATTTGGCCCAATTCCATCCACCGTCAATGCGTTGGGTCGTCCACATCATATCAAGGGTCTCCCGGGTCGTGTCCGACAATTCCCCCGAGGTCTGGGCATCATTGAAAGCGAGGGCTGTTCCGACGACAACCGGGTTGTAAGCCTGTTTTGGAGACTTCTTTCCCTTCTCCCACCTTTCCAGGTAATAGCCCTCGAACATCTCGCGCACCTCCCCGGAGTCTTTCAATACCGAACTCAGGGCGGGGCGAGCCATGAGATAAGCCATGTTTGTATGGCAGGTCGCACAGTTCCGGCGCTTCTGCCACGCGAGCGACGCATTGTCGAGGTAGCGGGCGGCCTGTTCGGCAGAGAAACTTTCCCGAACCGCTTCATCTGCGACGATTCTCTTCGCCGGCGGAACGTTCTTCAGGGTAATCAGGGCAGTCTCTTGGCCAGGGGCCAGAGAAGCGATGAACAGAGAGGTGAAAAAACTATGGAGTGCTTTCACGGACGTCATGGTCTCTTTGGTTTTCGGATTTCATGATAAGTTCGACCTTTTGAGAACTGGCGACCCTCACCGTGAAAGATCTACCGATTTCGAATGGTCAAAACTATCTCACCGGAACCTGAAAATCCACGACAAATTCCACGAGAGGTGGTGGTCCGCCCAGCTTCGACTTGGTTGTTCGGAATTCCGGCTCTCCTCCGTCCGCTTTTTCTTTAGCTGTCGGCTGAAGTAATCCGCCGATCTGGTAGTCACCGGAGAGGAAAAGATCGGATCAAAGGTCTCTCTTCCAGAGATGAAATCAACAAAGCCAAGTCGATGATCGCCACGAAAAGCGGGACAAAAAGGCCTCACTTGGAATTATTGCGACTATTGGATCTAGGTGCCCCATGGCAGACAACCGCTGCCGCCGGTGTAATATTTTTTTGACCTGGAAGTAAATTCTCGGCCATTGGACTTGCTAGAGTGTCCCCGGCCGGGTGGCCTGCGGTGCCAGGCTGATGGGTGCAGATTCCGCCCCAAAGATTGGCGGCGGTAGATCCAGGGATCCCAACCCAAATTTTAAGCGGTTATCGCGGCCAGAGCCGCCTTCGCCCACAGATCTCCAGGGCGTTGCTCTTTGCTTGTGCTAAAACGCCTCGTTGAGAGCCGAGAATCCCGCACAATCAAACGAAGGCCCAAAAACTTCCAACTCCCGACCAAACCCCGTCACCCATTTAAAGAAGTTCCGCACCAATAATTCCATTACCGAAAACCAAAAAAGCGCGCTTGATTTTGTGCGATTCATGCTTGGCATTTCACCTCCTCGTTGTTGTATAAGGCTAACATGCCTCTTTTCAATCTTCCCGTCGTTTTTGCGCTGGTCCTTTGCTTCCTCGGACTGGTCAGTAATCCTGTCTCGGCATCACCTGACGGGGTGGTCGTATTCAATGAGGTGCAATACAATCCGGCGGGATCTGATGAGAGCGGCGAGTGGATCGAGTTGTTCAACCAGATGGGAATCATCACCGATATCTCGGGGTGGCGGATCGACGGTATCGGATACACGTTCCCAGACGGCACCCTGGTGAATCCTGGTAGCTACGTCGTGGTCGCCAAGACGCCTGGCGCTGGTGAATTTGGCCCGTTCACCGGGAGCATCGATAACGGTGGTGAGCGATTGAGACTTTATAACCAAAGCGACCGTCTCATGGACGAGCTCGACTTTGGTGATGATGGTCGATGGCCGGCCGCCGCAGACGGATCAGGGGCGACACTCGCCAAGCGCAAGCAGTACACCGCCAGCGGTAGAACAGACCGGTGGACTTACTCATCTCAACTCGAAGGGACGCGCGCATCGGCCAACTTCCCTGATGCCGGTGGCCCGCCTCCGTCGTCGACCGTCGGATTGATCGCCCTCGCTGACGTCTGGAGATACAAGGACACCCCGGCTGATCCGGGAGCGGGCTGGGCGGCGAGCGCACATCCGGTTGGAGGTGATTGGAAATCCGGCGCGGGTGGGATCGGCTTCGAGAGCGGTACCACAATCCCGCTGGGGACGGTGTTGAGCCACCCGAATGCCAGCCCAACCTATGTGGTCACCTACCACTATGAGCGCGAGTTCGACTTGAGCGCCGCCCAGCTGGCGGGATTGCAGTCGCTCAAATTGCGGCACGGCTTCGATGACGGCGCGATCGTCTATCTCAACGGAACGGAAGTGTTACGGGTGAATATGCCTGCCGGGGTCATCGACGCCAGCACCCTGGCTCTCGGCGGTTTGGACATCGACAACCTTTCCGCCGATACGACGCTTCCGACCGGCGCCCTGGTTTCGGGAAGCAACCGGATTTCGGTCGAAGTCCACCAGGAAGGTCTTGGCAGCAGCGACACCGTGTTCGGGGTCGAGCTGGATTTAGAAATAGCCGGTGTAGAGGCGGGCGCCGGGCCCATGCTTTCACTCAACGAATTGCCGCCCGCGACCGGGGCGAGCTTTTGGGTAGAGTTAATCAACACCGGTCCAGCTGATATCGAGCTGGCAGGGATCATCATCTCGGTTGGTGCTGATCCGTTGCGCGAGCACCAGCTTGCGGCTGGACAGCTTGCCCCTGGAGCTCTTCTCTTAATCGACGAGGAGACTCTCGGTTTCAGGCCGTCTGATGGCGAAAAACTTTTCCTTTTTGATGCTGCCGGGACGGCTGTTCTCGATGCTCGCGAAGTGACAGGCAGACTACTCGGTCGTGCCGAAGATAGAAACGGGGCCTGGCTCCACCCGAGCACCGCCACGCCAGGTTTGCCGAATGTTTTTGTGTTCAATGAAGACATCGTGATCAGCGAAATCGCCTACAGTCCGCCAGGTCTGGGTGGCCGTCCGGGAGTATCTCCGACATTTGAGATGACTCCACTGGTAGCGATGGGGGACATCTGGCGTTACAACGCTGCCGACGCGAACTTGTCTGCAGATTGGTCCACGGCATCTCATCCGGCTGGCGGCGATTGGAAAACCGGGACGGGGCCGATCGGTGTCGAGAACGGAGCGTTACCCGTGCCGCTTTCCACGCGACTCACCGGTTACACCCCCGCGACAGTGACTTACTACTATGAGACCGATTTCACCGTCTCGACGGAGGTCCTGAATGCAGCGGAGTCGCTGGAGGTCACCCACCAGATCGACGATGGGGCGGTCTTCTACATCAACGGTGTGCGTGTTGGCGAATTCAACATGACGGCTGGTGCGGTCAATCCAGAAACGACTGCGAGCCCAAGTGTTGGCAACGCGGCGCTCGGCAGCCTGGAGGTTCCGGTATCGAGTCTCGTGTCCGGGGTGAACCGGATCTCGGTGGAGGTGCATCAGAGCAACACGGGTAGTAGCGACATGGTATTCGGGGTTGGGCTCGCTGCGCGCGTGCAGACTTCCCCCGGCATACCAACGCTGCCGTTCCGCAACTCAGATAACCAATGGATCGAGATCGCAAACCGCGGAGCGAACACGATCGACCTTGGCGGCTGGGACTTCGACAATGGGATCTCATTCAATTTCCCCGCAGGCACGATGCTGGCATCCGGGGAACACGCTTGCGTTGCGCGTGATTCAGCTCTGTTTGCCGCTGCGTTTCCGGGGGCTCGACTCCTCGGTGAGTTCTCTGGTTCGCTATCACGAACCGGCGAATATGTCCTCCTGCGTGATGCCAACGGCAACCCGGTGGACGAACTCAGGTACTTCGACGGAGGGCGCTGGCCTGGGGCTGCTGACGGCGGAGGCTCGACTTTAGAGTTGCGCGATTTGGATGCGGACAACAGCGATGCGGTCGCTTGGGCAGCGAGCGACGAGTCCGGGCGGACGGCGTGGAAAAGATACACCTACCGTGAGACCGCAGCCAGTAGCCGTGGTCCGGACAACCAATGGCGCGAGTTCAATATGGGCTTGCTTTCCGATGGCGAGATGCTGATCGACGACATCAGCGTGATCGAAAACCCCGACGGCAGCGCGGTGCAAAAGCTGAGCGACACCACCTTCGACAATGCCGCCGCCTGGAAACTTGTCGGCAACCATCGACACGGGGAGATTATCGATGATCCCGACAACCCTGGAAACAAAGTGCTGCGGATTGTCGCCACGGGTGCGACCGAGCACATGCACAACCAGATTTTCACGAAGCTTCCGTCGGCGATCTCCAACGGCACCGAGTATGAAATTTCGTTCCGCGCGCGCTGGGTTTCGGGATCGCGACAGTTGCACACCCGGCTCTATTTTAACCGCTGTGCCAACGTGAATTCCATCGATCGTCCGGGAGATGTCGGCACCCCGTCTGCTCCGAACTCGCGGGCCGAGGTGAACATCGGGCCGACCTATTCAGGGATGAAGCACTCGCCGGTGGTGCCCTCGGCGGGCGAGCCCACCACTGTTTCGGTCGTGGCAAACGACCCGGACGGAATTTCCAGCCTCACCTTGTTCTACTCCGTCAATGGTGGGGCATTTCAGACGGTTGCGATGGGTGGCGGCGCGGGCGGATTGTATCGCGGAGAGGTTCCCGGGCAGTCATCCGGCGCGCGCGTGCAATTTTACCTGACTGGTGCCGATTCGATCGGAGCCACGGAGACATTTCCTCAAGCGGGGCCGGACTCGCGTGCGATGTATCAGGTGAACGACGGTCTGGCGGCCACCAACGGTTGGCAAAATTTTCGCATCATCATGACTGCGGCGGACTCCAGCTTCCAGCACCAGTCGATCCAGGTGATGAGCAACGACCGTCTCGGCGCCACGATCATCGACCGTGAGGGGGACATCTACTACGGCTGCGGCGTGCGATTGAAGAGCAGTCAGCGTGGGCGCGCCAACCTCAACCGGGTCGGCTACAGCGTGCGCTTCCCATCGGACGGGCTCTACCGCGGCGCGCTCGATTCGGTGGCGATCGATCGTTCGGAGAGCCAGACGCCGGGGCAACGGGAGCTGCTATTCGACATCATGATCGCGAACTCCGGCGGTGTCATCAGCCGCTACTACGACTTCGTCAAAGTGCTCGCGCCGAACTCATCATTGACTGGCGGAGGACTGTTACAGATGGCGCGCTACGGTGACGTCTTCCTCGATTCGCAGTTTGACAACGGCGGCGATGGTCAGCTCTACGAATACGAGCTGATCTATTATCCGACCAGCGAGGACGGCAATGGCTTCAAGCGGCCACAACCCGACAATGTGACCGGCTCAAGCGTTTCGAACCACGGCGACGATCCCGAACTTTATCGCTGGTTCTTCCTCAACAAGAACAACCGCGAGGCCGATAACTTCGCGCCGATCATGGCCTATAATCAACACTTCAGTAAATCGGGAGACTCCTTCGACGCCGGACTCGAGGAGATCGTCGATGTTGACAGTTGGTTCCGCGGTATGGCCTACGCCGTCCTTAGCGGGGCGGGGGACAACGCCGGATCCGGTAGCCAGCACAACGGGATGTACTACGCGCGCCCCGACGGTCGCGTGATGTTCCTCCCGCACGACATGGACTTCGGTGCTGCCGGGGGAAATCCCACCGCATCGATCTTCGCCAACAGAGAATGCAGCAAGCTGGCGAGCGTTCCCACACGCAGGCGTATCTACTTCGGCATCCTCCACGACATTGTCACCACGACGTGGAACAGCGCTTACATGTCGGACTTCACCACCCACCTGGCATCGCTCGACCCGAGTCAGAACTGGGCTGGCAAGCTCAACTTTTTTGATCAACGCCGCAACTACGTGCTCACCCAGATCAATAACTCCATCGCCCCCATTGATTTTTCACTCACCACGTCGTCGCCGCTGACGGTCGCATCGAGCACGGCCACGGTATCCGGCGAAGGGTGGGTAAACGTTCGGGAGATCCGCCTGACCGGCGGCGCTGATCCGCTCGCAGTGGAATGGACGGACGGCGGTTCCTGGACGGTGAACATCCCGGTGGCGCCCGGTTCACACACCTACACGATCGAGGCGTATGATTTCTCCGGGGTGCTCATCGACACCGATACGATCACGGTCGATAACACCGGCACTGTTGAACCAGCCTCTGCCTTGAATCTCGCCGTCTCCGAGTTGATGTACCACCCATCCGGCCCGACGGCGGCAGAGGTGAATGCCGGATTCACTGATGCGGACCTGTTCGAATTCGTCGAGTTGGCCAACATCGGGACACTGGACATCGACCTTACAGGCGTGAGTTTTACGGCCGGCATCAATTACGATCTCCCGGCGACGATAATTCCCGCCGGGGGGCGGGTCGTGCTTGCCCGCAACCGTGCCGCCTTCCAGTCACGCCATCCAGGGGCGAGCGCATTCTTGCTCTCGGGCGAATATGGGATCGGCGACACGAACAAGCTCGCCAATGGTGGTGAACAGGTTGTCATTGAAGATGCCCTGGGAGGGGAGATCCGTCGCTTCACTTACGGCGACCGACTCCCTTGGCCAAATGCCTCTGATGGCGACGGACCGAGTCTGGTGTTGATCGCGCCCGATTCAGATCCGGACCACACCCTCCCGGTAAATTGGCGGCCCAGTGCTGCTCCCGGGGGGAATCCGGGCTCTTCGGACGCTACGGCCTTCGTTGGCGATCCGAATGCTGATCTCGACAACAACGGCGTCCCCGACCTCGTAGATCACGCGTTGATTGGCGATGGCCTGCCGATCCTTGGCTTCAGTGGTGCGACGGTCGGTTTCGAGTACGATCGTGACCTGGCTGCGGACGACGTGATTGTCGGGTTTCAAATCTCAACTGACTTGTCAACTTGGACGGATGGCTCCGGGCTGTTTTCGGAACTGGAGCCAATCTATCTCGGCGCGGGGGGGCAGCGAATGCGTTATGAAGCCCAGAAAACGGAGCTGCCAGAAGGGCGCTTTTTCATCAGGCTTCAGGTGAGGCTGACCGAGTAAAGACAGAGGTTGCCCGTCCGACACCAGGTCGGACGGCGCCCTCTTCTACAAACGATGAACCAGGTTGAACCAGATTGAAGCTGGTGAGTAAGCTTGGACAAAAGAACGCTCGCTGTAGATCCTGGTGATTCCAAAGCGCGCATCGATTTCGGTGCACTGCGCGGAAATCAAGGGAAACCCGGCGAGGCAGAGGCGCAATCCTGCGAGGCCCTGGAACTCGACCCTGCTTTAACCACGTTACGAAGAAAAACCCGGAGATGGCGATTTGGAAACAGTGATAGCCGGGCGATCCCCGTAACTTCCGGCCTCATCACCACCCCGGTCGGGCAGATCAAAACGGCATCAATTGGACGCGGTAGAAGACGCGCGGCCCGGTGACTACTGAAAGAAAGTCGACGTAGGTGCTCTCGTCCTCTTCGGCTTCAAAACCGTCGTCGAGTTCTCTCCATCCTCCGGGTTGCCCCTCCGCCTCCAGAGAGGTGGACGCCTCAATCTTGTAAATACGACCGGGAATCGAATCGAAAGTGAATTCCACCGATGGTCTCTCTCCATCAATATACTTGATGCTGGTGATCCGGGGATCCACTTGTGAGCCTGGCACCACGTTAATCTCAAAAGCGTAGGTTCTACCGAGGCCGGAGTGGCTGAAATCGCCGACTGTTTCGCCTATTGCGGTGGGCGCTATAAAATCGTTGTCATGATCAGTCGAACTGAATCCCGAGCCGGAGTTATCGGCGTCCGTCCCGATGATCTCGGAACCCAGGTTGGTCGTGAAGAACCCGGCGTAGACATCTGTCGGAGCTTCCAGGATAAAGCTTCCAGTCTCAGGCGCAGTCTGAATGCCATCAACCTCCGGGTCGAACGCGGCCCCAATCCAGAGAATCGAATAGGATGGTGAAGTTCCAGTGAGGAGCATTGGCGTGACCTCTCCGGTGCCGGCATTACTCATGACAACGTTGAGTTGCCAGTCGGTCACGTTGTAGGTGCCCGCAGCGAGTGTCGTGAAGGTGCCGTCGACGTTGAGGCGCTCTTGATCGGCGATGTCGTTTTCTGTTGCTTCCGTGATGTCGGCACCTGGACCGATAATGCTCCCGCCAATCACTGGGATTCGAGTGGCAAAATTCCAGGTTGTGTCATCGTCGATTCCCACAAAGCTGTTGCCCGCAAGGTCCGCGATCGCGGTGGGAGCAATCTGGACAGCGTAGTTTTTGCCGAGCTCGAGGTCGTCTGCCGGGTTGATCGTCAAGACGGCACCGGAGATCGAAACCTGGGCATCGCCCACCGGGATCTCGATCTGTGTCCCGTCGGTGATGTTCTTCAGCACAATGTCGCCGCTGCCGATTGCGATGAGTTCGTTAAAAATCACTACCAGGTTGCTTCCGAGCGGAACATTCATTGCTCCACTTGTGGGATTGAGGGTTGCTGTCTCCGGGGCTGCGAAGTCAGGCGCAGCCGTCGCGAAGTTCCACGTCTCGTCATCCTCGATTCCGGTAAAGCTGTCTCCGGTCGTGTCATCGATCGCAGTCGCATCGATCTGGATGGCGTATGCCTTGCCCGCCTCGAGAGGCTGAGTCGGGGCGATGGTCAGGAAATTGCCATCGACCGTGACTTGGGCGTCGGCAACCGGAATGGCGATTTGCGTCAAGTCGGTCAGGTTCTTAATTGTGATATTGCCGGTGCCGGCCACAATCGGTTCGTCGAATGTCACCACCAGGTCGCTGCTGACCGCCACTTCGGTCGAGTTGTCACCAGGACTCAGGCCGGTGTCTATAGGTGGTGTCGGGTTAGGGGCACCGATCGGTTCGACCTCGATCGAAAAGGCGTAGGTGCGCGTGAGATTGCCATGTCCGAACGAATTGAGTGCCGCACCAACGCTGCCTGCCTCATCAAAATTGAGTCCGTTCGCGTGGTCGGTGGTGCCGAAGCCTGTATCGGTCAGGATACTGTTCTGGACCGCGTCGGCATTCGTGTTCTGGATTCCCGCCGCGACGGTAGCACCTCCAGCGGGAACAACGAAAGTGTCGTCGGTTCCGCCGAAGGGAACCACGTTCTGGATTCCCGGTTCGGTGTCGATGGTAGCTCCGAAGGCCAAGACAGTGTGGTCCGCTGCTCCGTTGACGATTGTTAGGAAAGGGAACACTGGCTGGGTGGCGCCATTTGAGGCATCTGATGCGGCCTGATAGTCCCAAGTTGTTGCCCGGTAGGTTCCTTCCGCCAGAAATACCGTATCGGTGATGTTGATGTTCTGCCGCATCTGGTTGGTCGTGCCGTCGGATTGGGTGTCTTGGACGCCGGTTAGGACTGGTCCGAAGCCGATGGTGACGGCGCTCGCGGCCGTGATCAGTGATAATCCGATGGAGGCGGCCAGCAGAAGTCCGGCGCCGAGGGGTGTTTTTGTATTCATTTAATCGAGGAAGTTCGGGTCTTCTCATCCTTCTCCAATGAGTGGGATAAAAAGGCACACCATTTATCCCTCGATCTGACAGAAATTCACGACAAAAGGCAATCACTGAATTCTTCATGTTAATGCTGCACCGCGTCAACGCCCCGGGCGTCGCACATCGGGCCCCATTAATTTTAAGAAGCTTCCTACCGCAAAAGCAAAAACACAGGAACAGTGTGAACCGAACCTGAGTTCTGCCGTAAAAAACTGAAATTGGAATCTAGCGGCGGCAACGAATTCCACAGAATTCAGCGATCTCGATCAACGTGGGAAGGGAAGTTGATGGCTCAGGTAGAGCCACGACTTCGATTGGGAAACCGCAGGGCCGGGGGAGGTTTGCGTAGCTGAAGGTGTCGATCGTAAGGCCGAACGCCACGACAGTATGATTTTCGACCCCGCTAAGGATCGTGAAAAATGGGAGAACCGGCTGGGGCGCACCATTTGTCGCATCATCCGCGGCAAGGTAAGACCAGGACACCGCCTGATAGGTTCCCTGGGCGAGGAACACCGTGTCAGTGGTGTTGATATTCCGGCGCATCTGCTTGGTCGTGCCATCCAACTACGTATCCTGTAGCGGATTCGGCAATGCGGTTCCGAATCCAATGGTAACCGCGTTGGCGTTTGCGAGGAGCCCGAAGGCGGTGAGGGCAGAAAAAATTGAGAATTTTGCAGTCAGATCGATCATAAGGGATGATTTAATTTAAGCAGCTAACTTCAAGCGACTCTTTCACAGCGGTCGATTTAAACCAAATTTGGCAACCTATATCTGATCTAAAATTGGGGGAACCCAAAATTGGCTACGATTTACAAAGTAGGAACTACTGCAGGAATTTTCTTTTGGGGTGGCGAGCTTGCAGACGCTGTTGAGGGGCGCGATGAGTAAAAGCGCCGCATCACTTACTTGAAAATCCTGGGGGAAGCCCGGGGGAAAGAAGCCAGAGAGTCATGGCGTTCTCGAGGAAATTGTTTACAAAACGATCAACATTCATTGAGCAATGAGAACACTACCCGCCTTAATCCTCTCGACACTACTCTTGTTGGACGCGGTGTTCGCACAGCGGACAATGGAAGCTCTCAATCGCGGAGTCGTTGCGGTGCCAGCGGAAGGCGGCGGTCACTTCGTGGGCTGGCGGCTGTTGGGCGATGACCCGGAGTCAATTGAGTTTAATCTCTACCAACAGCGATCCGACCAGCCGCCGGCGCGCCTAAACAATGAGCCGATCTCCGGGGCGACCAACTTCTTGGTTCCCGCCGGACTCGTCGCAGTCCAGGCGGGTTACTTTGTCCGCGCGATCATCGACAAGAAAGAAGGCAGGCCCTCGCCACCGGCAAAGGTCTGGAAGGACGGTTTCCTGGAGATCCCTATAAAGACGATCGAAGGGTATAGACCCGGCGATGCCTCAGTTGCGGATCTCGACGGGGATGGCGACTATGAGATCGTCCTCCAGCAAGGTGGCCGGGCGCACGATAACTCCCACTCAGGATTGACTGATACGCCAATTCTCGACGCCTATGAATTCGATGGCACCCACCTCTGGCGGATTGATCTTGGTAAGAACATCCGTGACGGTGAGCATTACACCCAGTTCATGGTCTACGATCTGGACGGCGATGGCCGTGCCGAACTCGCATGCAAGACTGCTGACGGATCGAAGGACGGCACGGGAAAGGTCATCGGCGATGCTCGTAAGGACTGGCGCACTTTGGATGAAAATTCAAAATCGTTTGGCCGCGTGCTCGACGGACCGGAGTTTTTGACAATCTTTGACGGCCGAACCGGGAGGGCTTTGCAAACAGTCGACTATGTTCCAGATCGCTATCCGATCGACGGCTGGGGCGGGATTGGCGGCAACGCGGGCAACGACAGCTACGGTAATCGCTGCGACCGTTTCTTCGCCTGCGTCGCCTACCTCGATGGCGTGAACCCCAGCCTGGTGATGTGTCGCGGAGTCTACGGCCGGACAGTGCTGGTCGCTTGGGATTGGCGCGATGGCGCTCTCTCGAAGCGCTGGGTGTTCGATTCCGGCAGTAGCAAACCGCCTTACACAGACGCTTCTCCCTACTCGGGCATGGGCGGACACTCGATCAGCATCGCCGATGTCGATGCCGACGGGCGTGATGAGATTGTCTATCAGGCGATGGTGATCGATGACGGGGGCAAGGGACTCCACAGCTCGGGCCTACGTCACGGAGATGCGATGCATGTATCCGACCTCGATCCGCAACGCCCGGGACTCGAAATTTTCACGGTGCAGGAAAACGAAGGCTCGCGCCATGATCGCCGCACCCCGGGGGCTGCGATGCGCGACGCCAAGACCGGAGAGATCCTCTGGAGTCACAGCCTCGGCGTCGACGTTTCGATGGGACTCGCAGCCGACATCGATCCGCGACATCCCGGTTGCGAAATCTGGGGCGGACCGGGCGGACTACGCACCGCAAAAGGTGAAGGCATTGGCGCAGCGCCGCGGACAAGCGGGTTCGCAATCTGGTGGGACGGAGATCTCCTGCGCGAACTGCTCTCAAGCTCACGCATCACCAAATGGAATTGGGAAAAAGAAATGGAGGAGACCCTGGTTTCGTTTGGACGGCGAGGTCGCCGCGGCGGCAGGTATCCCAATCTATCGGCCGACCTCATTGGCGACTGGCGTGAAGAAGTCATCGTCCCGAGTCCCGATGGGCGCTCTCTTCGCCTCTACACCACTCCGATTCCGACCAAGCACCGGATTCCGACCCTGATGCACGACCCCCAATATCGCCTGAGCATCGCGCGGCAAAACGTCGTCTACAACAAGCCGCCACACACTAGCTTCTTCCTCGGCAACGGCATGGAGAGCCCTCAGGCTGCTGCCAAGCCAAACGCAGAGTGAATCGTCGACTTTTGTAATCATTTTCAAATCAGACACTTCCAAGACTAACGTCAATCGATCAATGAGACCCGACTCTTCACACTGCCCCGCCCCCACGCGAATCGCCCTGTTCTTTTTCGCTCTTATAGTTGCCCTAAGCCTCCCCGTCTCCGGGCAGGAGATCGGTGTGACTAAAACATCAGATTCGCTCAGTATCGGCGCCTACTACTACCCGTGGTATGAAGCTTCTGAAAAAGGCAATATCGGATGGATGTCCCAAGCGATGCGAGGACATCTCAAGCCCCAACAGCTTCCCCGGCTCGGAGTTTACAGTAGCCGTGATCCCAAAGTCATTGGCGATCACATTGCCCAAAGTGTCCGGGCAGGTCTGGACTTCTGGGCGGTGAGCTGGTGGGGGCCGGGCAAGCGCGATGACCGCGCGCTGCGTGACCACATTCTCAAGCATCCCGATGCCGGGAAATTGAGTTACGCCATCCTCTACGAATCGACCGGACGCCTTGGTTCGATGCGCGCGCCCAAATACGGTAATCTGCTAGACGATTTCGCCTACATGAAAGAGCACTACTTTGAACACCCGGCGTATCTGAAGATCGATGGCAAGCCGGTCGTATTCATCTATCTCACGCGTGTGTATTTCAGAGATCGCGGGCTGGATGAGCTGGCAGAGCTTCGGAAGAAATTTCCTGACCTGTATCTCATAGGCGATGATGTCTTCGGCGGTCGCTACCATGAACGCTACGCACGCTTGTGGGATGCCGTGACCGCCTACGACATCTACGGGCAATCGATGCAGCAAGGTGGCGCGACGCAAGCGGCTGTCGATCAATTGCGCGGGAACTATGAGAATGCGAAGAAGTCGGCCAATGGTGTGGGCACCGCATTCATTCCTGGCATTGCGCCGGGCTACAACGACAAGGCCGTGCGCAAGGGACACGTGGGACGGGCACGCTATTTTACAGACAGGGAGAACTCCAAGGAAGGCGACATCTTCCGAACCATGATCAAGGACGTGGCAATCCCGCTCGCCGATCCCAAAGCGGATCGCACCATCATGATCACCTCCTTCAACGAATGGTACGAAGACACTCAGATCGAGGCGACCAGGGGAAGCGGACCGACCACGACGAAGGACGACTCCGGCAGCGGCACGTTCTACACGGAAGGCGATCGCTACGTGGACTACGACACCTTGTACCTGGATATTCTGCGTGAAGAGAAAGAGGCGGCGTCCCTCCCCGGGAAAAAAGTTATCCCACCGGGGAAGCCGGCTGACGGAGCCAAAAAATATCATTTCGACAAAAAGGGCATCTCCAGGGACGTGCTGGAGAACTACCTCGAACGGGCGGTGACGATGGCATTCTACCTGGTGCCGGAGAAACCAGAAGGCCGACGGGTCTATCCCCATCACGCGGACGATTTCCGCTTCCTCGGGAACATTGGAGCCAAGTTCATCGGCAGGGCGATCTATCGCTGGGGCGAGGAGAGCCGGCTCAATTCCCCTGGGTTTTGGAACACGGCACGGTCACTGATCGAGGCCGTGCATAAGAGAGACTCCGATGTCATTTTCCAGGGTTGCCTATTCGAGATCATCACACAGGACGTCGATCAAGTGCCGATTCCCGCCTGGGTCTTTGAAGACTTCGATTTGCCGGTTGAAGACCGGAAATTCTCTTACAAAGCCATGCTCAACGGCGAGGGAAAATTCGTCGATCACTGGCGCAGGGGGAAAAGTGTTCCTGATATCAGCACCTTGGAGGCGCAGCTCTGGTTTTATTTCCTTGCGGGTTCATACATGGAGATCGGATGCGAGGCGTTCCATCTTGGTCAGATCGAACTGATCGGCATGAATGATCCAAATAAGGAATCCTGGGCCAGGCTCCTGAAGAAGATTCGCGGGCGCGCCGAAAAACATGCCCGCAGGGGTTGGGTTCTTTTGGATGCTCACGTGCCCCGCGGCGGGATGGTGAAAGACGGCGTGAGCTTGCTCGATTTTAATTCCTTCCCGTTGCGGATCAAGGAGGTTCCGGAGAAGCCGTTTGCGGGCGTCCTGGAAGCGAATCATTTGGACGCGATCTACGGGAAGAGCAAAGGCGGTGTCTCGCCGAGCGGATGGCGGTGCGAGCATCTATCGTATCTCGTGGAATTCGACAACTTTGGTCGCAATCGCAAGCCGGGTGTCGCCGATTTGAAATCGCATTTCGTTTGGGGGTGGGATGAAATTTCCTGGTTCACGCAGCAGGACGAAAATGCCAGGGATGAGTGGCTGCGCTACGCTCGCAACTGGATCAAAGAGACCGATCCGGCCGGACATCTGCAAATGCCGGGCTGCCGGATGCTGTCCTGCCCCAACCAATCCTCTGGTAGTTATCGAGCCAACAGCAAGAGCGTTGCCTGCCCTATCGGCTATTCTCAGGAAGAAACGATCCGAGAACTTTGGCACGAGTGAACATGATACGACAACAAGTATTCCTGCTCTCCCCACTTCTTGCGAGCTCCCTCCCGCCGCATGATCCCCCCGTCGCCAGCGTCGTAATCCATCCACACCCTACGACCCCAAAACTCGATGACAGCGTGGAAATTCAACCAAAATCCTACGATGATAACTTGGAAAACCAAGACGACGTCAATTTGGAATTTAACAATGACGATGAGGGTTCAAGAGTCTCCTGCGAGAGGGTGAGGCTGGTCGCGCCGAGAGTCAGGAAAAGAAAACGCATGAGAGGTCTAATAGAGCCGTTTTTTTGAGAGAGACACTTCCTAACGCTGGGATTTTCGTCGTCTTTATCGAGGGAAGCCGCAATCAAGGAAGTTTCATCGATGTTCTTCCCTTGGCTGTTACTTCATGGACAAGCCCGAGAGAGTCCCGGTGCTTGAACCGAATTTGTCCGTTTCGATTCCCAATCGCTGCAGCATACTGACGTAGAGATTGCACAGGGGAGGCGGATCTTTTGGATCGAAGTGGATGTGCTGACCGTGCTTGAAACCGCCGCCGGCGAGGAGAACAGGCAGGTTTTGGGTCGAATGGCTGCTGGCATCGCCGAGGTTGCTCCCGAGGAACACGGTGGTGCGATCGAGTAGCCTGGCATCGCCCTCATTCGATTGGGCGAGCTTTTCGAGCAAGCCACGCACGGTTTTCATGGTCTCTATTTCGACAATTTTGAGCTGCTCGAGTTTTCCCGGATCCTTGCCGTGGTGAGAGAGATCGTGATGGCCGAGATTCACTCCTTCGATCAACGGTGATGCCGTCATGCCTGCGAGCATGATCGTGACGAGCCGGGTCGAATCGGTCTGGATCGCCAGATGGGTGAGGTCGAAGATCAGTCGCGTGCGGCCAATCAGGTCGGCGGGATTGGCGATGTCTTTCGGCGGGGCGACGGCCACTTTCGGCTTTGGTTTTTTGGCCCAACTCTGGTCGGTCACCATGCGCGTTTCCAATTCCCGGAGACTGGTGAGGTATTCGTCCAGCTTGTCACGATCGTCGTTGCCGAGATCACCACGTAGCGATTTGGCCTGGTCCCGGACGTCGTCCAGAATGCTCCGTCCGTCTTCAAGATGACGCATTTGCTCGCGCTTCTGGGCAGGCGTGCCTGCGAGAAACAATCGGGCGAAAACTTTGGACGGCGAGTCGTTCGCGGGGATCAGTGCGCCGGTCCGGGTCCAGCTGAGCCCGCCCGCACCGCGTCCTGACAAGGCCAAGCTTGGGAATCGCGTCTGCGCGCCGAGGTGACCGGCGGCGAATTGATCGAGCGAGATTTGATTGCGAAATCCGGGTCGCCCCGCCCCAGGCACACCCGTCAAAAAGCTGGCCGAGGCCTGATGCCCAAACCCCGAACTCATGCCGGCGTGCTCGAGACCGGAAATGACGGTGAATTGATCGCGGAATTCCTTAACGACCTCGAGATAGGACGAGAGTTTGTAATCGCGGCCAGTCTGTTCCGGGAAAAAGTTGCCCGGGTGAATCCCCAGCGGTGCGCAGATGCAGACCATGCGCCTCGCTGGTTTTTTGGCTTCGGGTGCAGCGAATGCTTCCAACCAGGGAAGCGCGAGCGAGATGCCGGTGGTGCGGAGAAATTGGCGGCGTTGGATTTTCATGGATTGATTGCTGATTACTTGCTCTGAAAAATGGCGCTTTGTACGATCTCGTGAATCAAAGAACGGAAGCCGTAGTTCTTTTCGCGAACGCGGCCGACGATGGCTTCGATTTCCGGCTCGTCCACGGTGGCAGGTTCCGCGCCGGTCGAATACGCGACCAGCTTCTCGACTAAATTTCGAGCGAGCTGATCCTTGTCTGTCAGCAGTAGGTTTTTGTATTCATCGATGTCTCGAAATTTTCGCCCGTCGGGCAGGACGTCATTGGTATCCACCACCGGTCCGAGGCCGTATCGCACCGAACGCCCGTCGAGGTTTTTGCGTTGCCCCATGATTCGGTAATTATCCCGCCATCCTCCGATGACGTCGAAGCTCTCCAGCGCGAATCCCGGCGGATCGATTTCCTTGTGACAGCGGGCACAACTCTCGATGTCGCGGTGTTTTTCGAGCTGTTCACGAAAGGTCGTAGCGCCCCTGATATCGGGCTCGATTGCTTCGATGTCTGGCGGAGGTTTGGGTTGCGGGGTTCCCAGGATACGCTCCAGCAACCAGGCACCGCGGATGATCGGCGAGGTTGTTGTGCCGTTGGCAGTCACTTTCAGAACGCTGGCCATCGTGATGACACCGCCGCGATGGCTCTTTGCTGGCAGCGTGACTTTGCGCATGTTCGCGCCCTCAATGCCCGGGATTCCGTAGTGCCTTGCGAGACGCGCATTGAGGAAGGTGAAATCGGATGACACGAAATTCGTAAGGCTCAGGTCGCGCTTGAGCACTTCGTTGAAAAATAGTTTCGGCTCCTTGAGCGAAGCGTTCTCGAGGACGTCGTCGTATTCCGGATAGAGAGTGCGATCCGGTGCGGTGTCGTTGATGGCGCGGAGGCTGAGCCATTGGCCGGTGAAATTCTCGGTGAAAGCTTGCGCCTTTGGATCATTCAACAGGCGCTCGACCTGCTGGAGCAGCACAACCGGGTCGCGCAATTTGCGAGCCCCGGCCAGTTTCAGTAGTTCCTCGTCCGGCATCGAATTCCACAAAAAATAAGAAAGGCGGCTGGCGAGCGCGTCGTCGCCGAGCTTCGGCGTATCCGCCTGTTCCCGCAGAAAGAGGAAGCTTGGCGAAATTAGAATGCCTTTCAGGCCGACGCGCACGGCTTGCTCAAAGGAGTAACCCGTGTCGAGTCTGGATTGCACCCGCATCAGGAACGGCCGGATATCCTTGTCTGTCACGGCGCGCCGAAATGCCCGTCGCGCGAAATTGTGCAGAATGCGCTCCGCATCGATCATGGGCTGTTTCGAAACGACCTCGAGACGATCGGGATCGTCCGCGCCGGGCACCTTTTCCTGTGGCATATTTCCGAAAATCGATTGGTGACTCGGCGGTGGCCAGGATTCGTGGATCGGGCCAAAAATGTCGACCCATTGGATCACCAATCCGGGGCCTTTGTAATTCTCGGCGCCCACCTTTTCAATTTGTGGCGGGAGCGCGGGGAGTCCGTCAGCGATGATGCGGAGGCGGTTTTGAGGTTCGAGTTGCTCGGTGAATTCAATCACCGTCGGTTCGTCGGCGGGAAACGAGTAGTAGTCGATGAGGCGTTCCTCGGTCACTTCCTTGAAAGTCCCCCCGTTGACGTGAAAATCCACCGGCTTCCCATCGCTCTGATGGCCGTATCCCGAGATTCGAATGCGATACCTGCCACGGAAGTGCGTGTTAAAATTCCACATGGTCACGCGGATATTAGCCGACTCCCATACCGCAAAGATCGCCACGCCATCGTCGACGTGCCGGTAGACGCTGCCGGTTTTCGCGACCGAGTTTTCTTCTTTGAGATCGAAACGTTTGTTGATGATCCAGGGTTCACGCGCGTTGGCGATGGCGGCATCGAGCACGCGGTCGGCTGCCTTGAGGTAGGTGCTCAGTAGGAAGGACGAGGTGTGCAGCGCCTCGGCGTTGTTGTCGAATCCATTGGTGGATGTGTCCGGTGGGAGAAGGTCGGTCAGATCGACTTCGACTTGGAGGAGATCACGGATTGTGTTCGCATACTCGGCGCGATTGAGTCGTCGCAAGGGCACCCGTCCCTCCGAGGCACGACGTTTTAACTCGGCGCTCGTTGTTTGTGCACTGATCCAGCTGACCGCCTCTTGATGCTGTTGCGCGGGTGGACGCAGCTCTTTTTTAGGCGGCATGTCACCCGCTTCGAGTTGATCCAGCACCATCAGCCACTGTTCGCGATTCTGCCGGTCGGCGAAGTCCCGGGAGAGATTTTCGAGTTGGAACCCACCCTTGTGTTTGTCCCCCGAATGGCATTTGTGACAATGCTGTTCGAAAAAATCGGGCGTCGGATCCTGTGCCGCGGCTCGAATTGTGCACAGGCCAATCGCGATCGCGATCGCGATTGGCTGCGTCGCTCGACAGCCGATAGGACTAATGGACATCATTGGAGTGAACCGGGATTCGGGTTAGTGGGTTCAACTTGGCAACTTTGGTCCACGTTTTGCCGGGATCACGACCTCGCCGGAGCATCCACCGGGCCAGATTGGTTTGACTTCGTTTGCTGTCGCTTGGTTTTGCAACGATTCGGTGATCGGCGTCCAGGTCCCAGCTCGAAGAGCAGCCGGGATTAGGGTGCCGATGCCAGCGGCGATTGAAAGGGCGAGCCAAGTGGTGGAGTTCATTTTGTGAAGTGTGGACTGAGGAGAAGCGCTCGTTAGGCCAGCCCCGTTAAGGTTCCTGTGCTCGAGCCGAAGGCGTCGCTCTCCACCCCGAGTCGCTGGAGTATGGAGAGGTAGAGATTGCAGAGTGGTGTGTTTTTCCTGGCGTCGAATGCGGTGTGCCGGCCGAGCTTGAAACCTCCGCCGGCGAGCAGGATCGGCAGGTTGCGGGTGTCGTGTGAGTTGGCGTTGCCGAGGTTGCTTCCGAACAGAACCATGGTGTCGTCGAGCAGCGGCACTCCGCCTTCCTGCTTCGTTTTGAGTTTTTCCATCAATCCGCCGAAGACGCGGAATTGCTCGATTTCGATCAGCCGCAGCTGCGCAATCTTTTCCGGTTCCTGTCCATGGTGTGAGAGGTTGTGGTGATCGATGGTAACACCCGCGACCGGTGGCACGGCGTTGGCGCCCTGGAGGAAGATCGTGATCAGGCGGGTCGAATCGGTCTGCAGCGCGAGCGGAACCAAATCGAATAGCAGTCGCATGCGGCCGATCAGGTCGCTCCCGTTGGCGATGTCGCGCGGTGCCTCGGCGTCGATTTTCGGCTTGGGTTTTTGCACCCAGGCCTCGGACTTGAGGAGGCGCTTTTCGAGTTCGCGCACGGAGGCGAAGTATTCATTGAGCTTGTCGCGGTCGGTGGCTCCGGCGCGGGCGATGAAACTGCGCGCCTCGTCTTGCACCGTGTCCATAATGCTCCGGCCCTCGCGGAGTTTTTGCACCTGGCGTTCCACTTCGGCGGGAGTGCCGTTAAGAAACAGTTTGGCAAACACATGCGAAGGGCGGCTCTCGGCCGGGATCATCACTCCGCCGCGGTTGTAGGAGAGGCTGGGGCTACCGGTCCCCAGAACCAGTGAAGGAAGGCGGGTCTGCAGGCCGATTTTCTCGGCGGCAAGTT
>CALFSW010000074.1 GCA_937916505.1 uncultured Verrucomicrobiales bacterium
CAAAACCCGCTATGCTAAATCCCGCGCCTACAACGGTTCTGGTGTACGGTTACGTGAAGAACGTGTCGTGATCGACAGCCATGCCGCTCATGGGCATTGCGAGCACGAGGCATAAGGCGAGTAACTTGGATATTGGCTGGCGCAGGATCATGAACACTCCGAAGGCGGGTACGGCGCTGAGAGCAGAGAACTGCTCAAGCGGACGTCCGGTCGATATCGATGACGGGTAACGGTGGTTAAAGATCATTTTACAGGGCTAATCTTAATGCCCTGCGCCTTTAGCCATTCTTCGCACGGTGTGAACCAGTTCACACCTTTCAACGGGTGACCGCCCGTTTCAGAGGCCATGATTTCCGTGGTTCCGCCCACCGCTCTTAGCGCCTTTTCATACACCACACTGTTGTGTCCATGGCGTTTGTCATTCAGCGCATAGACCATAAATGTCGGTGCGATCTTGCCGCTCATTGGGAACTCCTCCACAATTTCTTGCGTTCCCTTTTCACACAAATAGGCCGCCGAACCGGTAATCACAAAATTCGGCTCACAAGACTGCTGATCCGCCTCATCGATTTTTGGATAGGCACGTTGCTTATAATGCTGGCTTAAGCGCAATACCAAATGACCGCCCGCTGACGATCCCATCACACCCAGTTGATTTGGGTCGATATTCCATTGCGTAGCATTCTGACGCACCAGACACATCGCACGCTGCACATCTTCAAAAGCCGCCTCACGATCGCCAGAAGCCCGATACTTGAGCATAAAAACCGTAATCCCGCATTCGTTCAGCCATTCGATAATTTCTGGCTTGGGGCTCTGATAGACATAGCTACCCCCAGGGCAATAGATAACCGCAGGATTTGGCTCAGCCCGTTGCGCAGAAAAGAGCACCAGGTGCGGATCCTTCACGTTTTCATACCGAACCTTTCCGCGACGGGTCACGTCATGTTTCAGCCGATTCGCCGCGCCGCCGACCTGATCCAGCGGCCACAATCGAACCACAGGGCGCCCCTCCGACACATCCACCAGTTCCTCCTTCGCCGATTTTTCAGTCGCTTTTTTCCGCTTTTTTTTTGGCGTGGCTTTGTAGTGCTGACTACCCTTCAGCCACTCGTAATCAGCGTATTGGTATGGCTTCTCAGGTTTTCCCCACAGATCGGGTGCATTCCCTTTGTTCCACTCTTTCCAACGGGCGAGCATGTTTTGAACACGCTCTGGCTGTGATGCGGCGAGATTGTTTGTCTCACCGAGGTCATCCGCCAGGTGATACAGTTCCATCTTACCCTTAACAAGGAGTTTATAGTTCCCCTCACGGATCACGCCTCCGAGACCTGGGCCTCTGGCGGTATGCCAGTAAAGCACGTCATGCGGCGCGTCCTTTGACTGCTGGGTCATGTAAGGACGAATGTCCTTCCCGTGCAGCCCGGCGTTCTCCGGATCACCCCCGGCCATCGCGATCGCGGTCGCGCCGATATCCAATGAAGTAACTGCCTCTTCCAGCACAACACCTTCAGGTATTCGGCCGGGCCACTTGACGATCATCGGCACGCGCAGGCCGCCCTCGTACGAGTTGCCTTTTGCCCCCTTCAGCGGACGATTATCACTCGTCCTTTTCATACCGCCATGATCACTCAAGAACCACACCACGGTGTTGTCAGTGAGTTCCAGCTGATCGAGCTCCGTCAGCAACTGTCCGACACCTTGGTCCAACTCATAAACCATGGCCCCATAGATGGAGCGAGCCTTGGGCGTTACACCGGGTACCTTACTCATCTTCTCCTCGGGGAACTTCGCGATAGTTTCCTCCGGCGCCTCCAGATCAAGATGCGGGGCATTGTAGGACATGAACAGGAAGAACGGTTCCGTTTGATTCTTCTTTAAGAAGGCGCCCCCCGCATCGGTCAGCTCGCGCGTCAGGTACTGGTCCCACTGCACCGGTTCCATGTTATGAATCAGCGGCAGGGTATGATGTATGTCCCGCCAGTGTGCCGGCCGCTTTAAGGGAGTAAACCGTCCTTTATAGGATGGATGATCCAGCGGGTAATACATCAGCCCACCGCTCAGAAAGCCAAACCAGTCATCGAAGCCCATGGAATTAGGATGCTGGTCATTGGTTGTACCCATATGCCACTTGCCCACCCCGCCGGTGACATAGCCCTGCTTCTGCAACAGGCTGGCGATCGTTTCCATCTTTGGCAGCCCCTGCTTCGGGTCGAACGGCAGTGACGCATTCTTGTAATAACCGAAGCTCGCCTGATGCCTGCCGGTCAAAAAACCGGCACGCGAAGGCCCGCACATCGGCCACGTCACATAGCCGGAGGTAAAGCGCACGCCCTCTTTTGCCAGCGAATCGATATGCGGCGTCGGGATGTCTTTGCAGCCATAGCAGCCAACATCGTTGTACCCCAAATCATCCGCCATAATGACGATGATGTTTGGGCGCGCCTGCTCCGCAGCGACAACTGAATGGCCCAACATGGAACCACAAACAATCACTCCCAGCACTATGGAAGTTCGATTTGTTATTTTCATTCCATTGTCGTTATCAGGGTTTTGGTATCTCATAGATGTTTGCAAGTTCTTTATCGCAGCCCATGCATTCAAGGCCGATGTTGTTGCGTCCCATGGCGCCCACAAAATTGCGAGGCGGACGAGGCTCTCTTAGCGATTCGGAAAGCACACTCCAGGTAAAGTAGGGACTGCTCTACTTCCGATACAAAAATGCATCAGATGTAACGAGAGAAGTAATTAGGGCGTTCATGCTGCCGTTGCTTTCTTGATAAGCTTTGTGGGCAGCAAGGAGGACGGGTCTGTCATGAATGGTCTCGTTGCGTCCCATCCAAAAACGGAAGGCGTGACGGACAAACACTTGTTCAACGCGTTCGCTATTTGCAAGCTTTGTAATCATATCAAGAGCATCGGTGACGGGGCCGTCTAGCTCTGGGCTTCCCGAGTCAATGATTTCCCCAGAGGTGTCAACTGGTTTGCCGAGTTCTTTAGTCCGGTAAAACCCTGCGTGATCGTACATCTCAAAGGGAAGGCCGAGGGGATCCATTTTTTCATGACACTTCCAGCAATACTCCTCACGGGTTACTCGCATACGGTCGCGCAGTGGAGTATCAGGCTCATCCGGAAGCTGGGCATCGACGGTAATAGGGACATCTGGTATTCCTCCACCAAGAAGGCGCTCCCGAATCCATATGCCACGATGAATCGCATGGTTATCCATCGCATCCGAATGGGAGACCAGCCAGGAAGGCTGTGTTAGGATTCCAAGACGTTGCCCTTCCGGTGCGTTATGCAAAAATCTCTCAGGTTTAAATGAGCCTATTCCGTATGAGCGATGGCCCACCCTTGCATAGAATGCATCTGAGTCTGACGGAATTTCAGGTGCTTGATACCCAGTTTCGTGCCCGTATTTTAGTGTGTGGTGTTCTCGCAGCAGTTCAATTCTCTTGTCCATGCTGAGAGTTTTATCTGACTCGAGTTCGTTTCTTATAGTCTTCCAGGTTCTCTCTTTTGAAGTTGTTTTCCCGGGTGTTTTTGCATTGTCTTTCGACGGTGTTTTTTTGGGGCGCCTTATCTTTATTCCGGGGTAATACGACTTATTGCTTCCGGTAAATATTACTTTTTGAGTCGTCAGGAGTTCCTTCAAGACTTGTTGATCTTGCTCGAGGATCAACTCAACCAGACGGTCTGTGCTGGCGAGATTAAAGAGCATGCTTCCTTGAAAACGATCAGGTCTTTGTTTGCCATATCCTGTTTTTCTTAAGGCCTTGTCATCTTTGCAGATATAGACCGCAAGGTCGTAGTCGAAATACTCTCTGAAAAATTGAAGGATCCGCGGTTTTCGAATGCTGTCATCTGCGAGCATGCGAGAAAGCTCACGTTTCACATCCTCCCTGGATCGCATGTTTCCGGTTACTATGGCTTCCCGGAGTTGCACATCTGGCTTTATGTAGCACAGGGCTCGGTTGAGCGCATTACCGAGTTCCCAGTCCTGTAACATGACACGCCCGGATTGATCTGGCTCTCCTGTTTGAGCTAGTTCAGAGTAGAACAGAGCATCCCGATCTAAGAAGATCGCAGACAAGCCTCTAAAGAGCCCTTCTTCTTGTCCAAGTTTTGGAATTAACTCCTTAATTAAGTCCACATAGCTATTCGTCTCAGAAACCTCCGGCGGTCGGAATGTTACCATCTCGAATATATGTTCGATGACCTTCTGCAACTCGGCATCTGAATACGCTTCTTTTTCTTGTCGCAGCAGGTGATAAAGAGGTGTTAGAGGACGAACAATATTCTCGTTATAGGTTACGGAAGCAGTGCTTCCCATGATGTTTTTTCCTTCGAGTTTTGCCGTATAGAGGACTGAATCATCGGTGATTTGATCTGGATCTATAACCAAAGTCTCGGGGCCATATGCCATGTATTTTAGGATGTCGACCGCTTTACTTAGGATTTGGGTAGATTCGGCACTGTTTACGCTCGAAAAATGAGCGTAATTTTCAAAGCCATGCTTGTGTGCGGCAGTAAGAACGACCGGTGCGCTTTTAACGGCAGCTGCGTAGGAGACCGTCGCGCCTTGCCAACTATTGATTCGGTCGACACCGAAGTAGAGCTTGAGTTGACCGCCGTGATCTAATGGCACAGCATCACCATGCGTTCTTAAGCCAGGATGTTTGGGGTCATATTCAGGCTCAGTGTTAATGAGCTCATTGAGCCGAGTGATATGCTCTTGTGGCGTCACTCTCCAAATTCGTTTCGGTGAAGAGGGTGGCAGCAGTTTTAAATCTTTCGGTAGTTCTCCGAAGAGTAGATCATGGCTGACAAAATTTGCTTTTTTGGTGGTTTTGTGGGCATGGAAACCACCCTTGTCTTTCATGGTTTTACCTAATTCGTTAAGAATCGAATCAGTGAATTTCAGGCGATCAAGTTTTTCAGGCTGCCCTTCGTCTTTTGGTGGCATCTCTTCGATTGCAACCTGTGCCCAGATGGATTCCCAAAGGCCTGCGTTTGTCTCGTTTACAGGGCCAAGGTCATCTAAGCTTAGCCCCCCCATTTCCGTGCCATCACCATGGCAGTCGAAACAATGACGCTCGATAAATTCGGATGCGAACGAATCAAAGCCTCCCTCCGGTGGACGCCCGGGGGTGTAAGGTTCTTCCGCCTGTAAATTCATCATGCTTAGCAGTGAAAAGGCGGTAGCTATGAGTGTGTAGTTTTGCAGGGCTTTCATAGACTTATCTTTCATAAACTGTTCTAGGTGATGATTGCCTTGATGGGCCCTTTCCCGGAGTCATAGTGAGCTGCCATTGTTTCTGACATGTTAAAGCGTTCTGTATTGACGCCTGCCGTCTTCAAGATCGAGGTGTAAAGTGCATTGATAGGGCGGGTTCCGTTTAGCTGAGTGAAGCGACCAGTTTTGAATGCGCCACCACAGTTTCCAAGTAACATCACAGGCCAGTTAGCCCCGTTGGTGTGTTGTTTGTCTGCGTTGTTGCTCGTGTAAACGATGAGCGTGTTATCCATCATGGTGCCGCTCCCCTCTGGGACGCTTTCCAGCTCTTCCATGATTTTGATGAGCATGCTCATATTGTATTGGCGAATACGATCCCAGATGGGATTTCCAGCTTGTGGCATGTGTCCGAGTTTATGACCTTGCACTTCCACTCCCAGCCCCTTCCATGAGCCAAAGATATCTCCTCGCCCCGACCCCACAGTGAGGACGCTGGTTGTTCCTGACTTCAGGGCAGAGATTCCGAGGTCGAGCAGAGTATCATGCCAGTCGGTTTCAAATTCGGGGTTTTCATAACGCTCATCTATCCTGGGAGCGAACTGGGCAAGTTGGTCAGACGCGTTTTCGAGTTTGCCTCGTAAGTTATTGATATCACCGAGCCCGCGGGTGAACTTACTATAGCGTTCCTTTTCGCTTGCTGAGAGTCCTCTGGCTTTTGAGACTGCCAGGGATTCGACCAGCTCCAGCGTAGAGCTATCGGCTTCATATTGACTACGAACTTCCCCGCTGGAAATACTTCCATAAAGAAGTTGGTAGAGATGATTCGGGTTCGAATACATGGGAATCGTTTGCCCTGCACCACTTGCGGATAAGTTGGCTACAGTTGGCTTCGTAGTCATGTTTTCGAGGGCGTCCATCCCAATGCAGAGATGGGGGAGCAAAGTTTCGGGGAGGATTTTGCTTAATTCGTAATCGATTGTGGAGGCGCTTGGAGGAACGCCATTACTCCCGCGGTAACCTCCCAGAGCACCAAAAAAAGCACTGTGAGTAGCACTCGTATGCTTCCCGTGAAGACCGTTAACAATATGAAGCTTTTCTTTGTAGGGATTGAGGGCTTCAATTTGTTTCGGCAAAATTGCTGAGGCAAGGGAGCCGTTATTAGCCACATTAGTTGGGACGCAGCTTTTGGGGTCGAACCCATTGTTCTGCATGAAGAATACGACTCGCTTTGGTCCACCTGCATACCCGGTGTTTGTGGAAGCGGCCTGGGTGAGTTGAGGTAATACTGAAGACCCGAAAGCAGCGGCTCCAATTCCTGAAAGAACCTTCTGAATTGATTGTCTGCGATTTATCATATGTCTATACCGATTTGTTAGTTTCTGTTCTCTCATAGATGTTTGCCATTTCCTTATCGCAGCTCATGGATTCACGGCCTGTGCTGTTGATAGATGTCGTGTATTTCATCAGGGGAAAGCGTCACGTTCCAAATCGTCATCTCATCCATGGCGCCAACAAAATTGCGAGGCGGACCCGGCCCTGTGCGCATTTTGGCTGGCACACTCCAGTTGCCGATATCTCCGACACCGATCTGAAGTGGGCGACCATAATCGAAAACATGCTCCGAGACTTCTTTCCCATTGAGGTAGTGCCGGACCATTCCTTCTTGCTGACTGAACGTAGAGCAGACGTGACTCCAGACTCCGAGTGCATTTTGATCGAAAACATTCGGTATTTGCCCTGGCTTGACGATTGATTCTCCACGCTTCAACCTCGCTTTCAGGGCCAGCCCGCCAATGGGGGGAATTTGCCAATGAATGTGATCCGGTCGATATTCATCCGTTAACAACAAGGCTTGGTGACGCAGCCTTGGTAACGCGTCCAATCGGATCCAAGTCATTAGGGTGAGCTGGGAAAACTTACCTGGTATCGAAACACGCACACGATCTCCGGTGTGGCGAAATTCAAGTGCGCCCTTGCCCGGCCAGCGACCTTCGGCCCAACGACATCCCACGATCGCTCCCTGGTCAATCGTTCGATCTTGAAAATCGAATCGGGCGACGATGCGTGAGTCAGAACGGAGAGACTCATTCCATTTTTTCCATCGTTCCAGCTTCGCCATCGCATCGGAATCGGCTCGCGCCTGAACTTCGGCAAAGTCTGGATATGAAGAAGACTCATTCTGCGTCAGCGAAGAATTCCCCTCCGCGTCGATTGCAATTGCCTGCCCACCGAGCACGGATTGCTTCGCACGATTTTCAGCATGAAGTTCCACTTCACCATCGAACACGCGAACGTTCGCAGCGCCGGAAGTGGAAACGTCCATCCCGAATTCCGTACCGAGGTCGATCAGCTCAAACGAGGCCGTCTGAATCGAGAACCCCTGCGCCTGCTTTGGCACGCGAGCCCGAATCTTCCCTTGAAGGCAGCGCGCGTGATAGGCCGAGATGAGTTCGAATTCAGCCGGACCTTCAACAATCACCTGGGCGCCGCTATAGAACTCAAGCTGAGCGACTCCTTCGGCAATGTGGAGAATCCCCGGCTCTAACGCAGCTCCCTGGGCGGGCTGAACCGGACCGATCCATTGGACTCCGACTGCCTTCTCCAGCTGAGCTACGCTGCGATCCGGGGCCTCTCCGGTAACGTCGGCAAATTTGGGGTCGTCGGCGTTCTGCCAAGGCCACCACAACCATCCGGCGACCACCAACAGAAAGACCGCCGCTGCAGCGGAAATGGCTCGGAACGTTGATGTCGACAGAGAAGAGATCTTCTTCTCCGGACGTGAATCCGCAACTTCGCCAGCAACACTGGCGAGCTCATGAGACTCCTCTACAAAGCCGACAAATGCCGCGCGAAAACCGGGATCGGAATCCAGTTTCTCAGCGAAGTCAACCGATTGCTCCGCGCTGAGTTCACCAGCGAGGTAAGCGTCGAAAAATTGATCAAATTCATGATTCATGTCGACCTCGGTGCGATTGGGGTACGTTCCATGCATTCTCGAAGAAGTAAGCGCGTTCGATAGATACCCTTGCGAACTGCCGCCTCACTCATGTTCAACCGCAGCGCCAGTTCCCGTAGGCCGAGCCCACCCAGATATCGCCCGCCAATCATTTTTTGGGAACGCGTGGGAACTTTCGCGAAACAGTCGCGCAGCTTCTCCAGCCGCTCCAATCGCATGGCTTCTCGCTCGGGCGTTTGCTCGATCTCGAACGCATCGGCAACTGCGTCGAAAAGCACGGTTTCTTCTAACGACGACACCTTGCCGCGCTTTCGGAGAAGCTGAAGCGCCTCCAGACGAACAGCGCCCCGGCACCAGGCGAGCACCGAATCTCCCGAAATCGTGTCAAATCGCTTCGTTAAGGCCACGTAACCGCTCTGAACAGCGTCCTCGGCCAGGGCATAATCTCGCAGCAGGCCGTAGGCATACGCCACGAGCGCCTTGTGGTAACCAAAGGCTTCCTTCAATATTTGATCTCGATTTTTGTCTGAATCCATCACGTCGTCGATCCGAGAGCGCACTTGTAAGCGAGAGCACACATATTAGCGTTGGATCAGACGAAAAGCGGGACAACTTTTTTTGCGATTCGGACTCCGACAGGCTCTCGAAACACGATTCAAACGTGCAGTGGGAACAACACTGCACGAATTGATCACGGCGACGCAGCTGGCGAAAGCAAAAAGGGAACTTTGTGAAACCAACCTCACGTTGGATCGAATCGCAAACCGCTGTAGCCTCCAATGCCCAGAATACCTGAGCGTTCTGTTTTGGAAACGCCGTAATATGACACCCAGCGAATATCGCGAACAACATCGGCAGAAGTAGTGATCGCTTCCTTTGAGCGGTCGGCCACGGTCATGGTCTCCGGATTAACGCCAGTTCCGCTCGCGTTTTCACCTGTCCCAAGTCAATTAGCGACATGTACTCGTGAGCCAGTTTCAAACGGTCAAATGCATCTGGCTCAACGAGACCTCGGATTGGGTAGAGTATGACTCGGGGACCTTTCTGGATTTCCAATTCGAGATTCGCAATCGTCTGTTGCTGTCGCGATACTGCCGTAGGTGGCGCGACCGACGCGACTTAGTTCGATCATTTCGTGACGGTGGTTGGACCACCCGCCAGCTCGAAGCGATTCCCGTTCCGCGCGTCGGTGGGAAACACCGCAGCGTCTTTCAGGTATCATTAGGCTCTGTCCCTTAATACCAGATCAAGCCCAAATCGCACGGTCTATTGACCGTCTGATGCGTCTGGAACACTGTGGAAAATGAGGTTGACGAGCCGAGAAAACAACGGGAATTCAATTAAGGGACAGAGCCTAGCAGCGTGTCCGGATACCCGTTTCCCCCTGGATATCATTGATGAAATGG
>CALFSW010000075.1 GCA_937916505.1 uncultured Verrucomicrobiales bacterium
CATCCGAAGTCGTTCAAAAAATCCACCTCGCATTCCCACCCGATTCATCTAAGGAATACGACAAATTTTTCGTCCTTTAAACAAATGAGCAATTCATCACAAACCGGACCAGCAGCGGCCCGCAGCGCATTGCGACGTCAGCAGCGCACCGCAACCTTGGTGAGCCTGATCACGGCACTGCTCCTGATACTCCTGATTGGCCTCATCCTCGCAATCATTCTCTTCACGGTCGGACCGGACGAGAGAGCATCGATGATTTCCTACAGTAGTCAGGCCGAACCCGAGCAAAAGATCACCAAACCAAAAATCAAGACCGAGGTGCAGCGCAAGCCGGCCGCTCCCAGCATGGCGATGTCGAGGGTCATCGTCTCGAATTCCCAATCACCCACCGCCATTCCCATTCCGGAAATCGAAGTTGAAGACATCTCGATGGATATTGGAGTCGGCGATGATTTTGGCGATGGCTGGGGAGATGGCGATGGATTTGGAGGAGGAGGAGGAGCCACTTTTTTTGGCCAAACGGTCCGGGCCGAGCGAATTGCCTACGTCATTGATTTTTCGTCCTCGATGAAAGGACAGAACCGTCACCAACTCATGCGGGATGAGTTGAGCGAGTCCCTGAGCCTCATGCACCCGGGTCTTCAAATCGGAATCATCTTTTTTGCAGGTCCCGCCTGGGTTGCAGGGGACACCGTGAAGGGAACGACCGTCACTTCCTCCAAAGGAAAGTCCTACAAGTGGAAACGCGGTCAAGGTCACAGCAAGTGGGAACACGACGGCAAGAAACAAAAAGTTCCCTGGTGGACGATCACGGACAAGGAAATCAAACGCCTGACCAAAATCGTAAAAACCGCTCCTCTGAGTGGCGGCACGGTCTGGGACAACCCTCTCAACATGGCACTCGATATGGACCCGCCGCCTCAAATGATATATTTTATGACTGACGGAGTTGCCAATGGCTCGGACAAATGGGCCAAGGAGGTTGGGGAGCGCGCCAAAAAAATGGGCGTGGTGATCAACTGCGTCGCTCTCATGCAGCCAAAGGCTGAGGAAGATCTCAAGACCATGGCCCGGCTCACCGGTGGGCAGCTCACCATGGTTGACGGAAAGGGAAAACGGAAGGAGATCAAGTAGCCGGGCTGGATAGGCACGAAGGAAGCTAAAGATCTGATCGTTGGTTTTCCCGGGAGCCTGCCTTGCCCAATTGGAGGAGATTGAGAACGATTTCGTATCAGGCCCAACATTCTTCCCGGTGGTTCGCCGGCTGAATCTCAATGAAACATAATTTTGAAATAAAATCGGGAGCGGTTCACTCCTGCTTCTTTTTTCGGTAAAGAACCCCTTCTTCGGATTCCTCTTCGAGCGCCTTCTTAGCCTTCTCGTAAGTCATGCGATCCTGATCAAGAGCCTTCTTTTGAGGATCGCTGGCGATGTCGGGAACACCGCCATTCGTTTCGATCAGATTGGTAAGGGTCTCGCCTTTTAAATCCAGCTCGACGCTTTGTTCTTCGAGCTGGGCTTCAAGATCACTGAGTTTCATGCGAATCATCTCAGACTCAAGTTCCATACGGCGGGCCACACAGGCTTCGGCGTAAGCACCGGCATACTTGCCGGACGTCTCTTCATCGGAATGGACAGAGATAATGCGAATCTGCCGGTTGCTCACGTCGACTTCAATTTTGATCGCCGATTTGAGCATGGCCGCGTCAATCCCAACGGCCACCGCCGCCTTTTGCAAAACCTCGGTGCTTCCGACCAATTCGAGTTCACTATTCCAATCAACCCCTTCGCGAAGCGGCGATTGATGAACTTGCACGATCCCGATACTTTCGAAAGAAGTTGGTCCTGCTGTCTTCTCTTCCTGACACCCGGAAACTAGAATGAGGATCGCACCAAAGAGAACGGAAGTGATTTTACTCATGGCCATCGTCGGGAGTGAGGCCGAGGATGATATTGAACTCGGCACTCAGTTCACCGGTTTTGGAATTCGGGATCGGAGCAAACTTCACCATGAGATGCCTGGCGGGCTCGCCCATTCGCTTGATCAACCCGTCTTTGGCATTTCCCTTGTCCCCGTCGATGAAGCATTGGGTCGTGAGCGAGCGTTTGTCTTTCCGGTAAACCGCAACGTGAATGTGCGGCGTGCGGGGGCCGTATGGTACGGGCTTTATCGTACGAAAATAATAACGACCATCACGCGCGGTCATGAAACGACCAAAGCCCTGAAAGTTGCCATCGCGCTTGGGCCCGTTGAGACCTCCATCCTTCGAATGAATATAGGCTCCCTTGTTGTCGACCTGCCAAATCTCCACCCGGGCATTGGGAACCGGATTGCCTTTGACATCAGTGACCTTGCCATGGAGATGGGTGATGGCTCCGATGGCCGGCGTCATCCCGTCATTGATGCGAACGAGGTCGTTGTCGGTATCGAGGGGAAGCTTGTCGGGATAAAATGGCCCCTCCGTCATCGGTGGAGTAGCGGTCAGGGCTTCGGCGAAAGCACCGGGCGCGGTAAAGAAGGCCGCGGAGCCGAGGGTGGCACGACGGAGAAAGTCGCGACGGTGGCACTCGGGGCAGGAGGGATTTTTCATTTCTGGATATTGATGGAATGAGGAGTTGGAGGCGAGCGGAAAGACGTTAAGTTAACCCCGTGATCAAAGTTAGCAATTTGGATGTCAACTTCGAGACCCCGGGCGAAGTCGTGGAAGTGCTCAAGGGTCTCGATTTTTCATTGGATGAAGGCGCGGCCGCCGCAGTGGTCGGTCCCTCCGGAAGTGGCAAGACCACTTTACTCAATGTTCTCGGGGCCTTGCTTCCGCCAACGAGTGGTTCGGTGATGATTGGGGGAGAAGACATCGCAAAGTTCACCGAAGAGGAGGCCGCCCGCTTTCGAAACCGGGAACTGGGCTTTGTTTTCCAGCAACACCACCTCCTCCCTCAACTCACCGTGATGGAAAATGTCCTCACGCCCCGGCTCGCCGGCGGCTGGGAGGAGAGCGAGCACGAAACCCGCGTGCGGGCCGCCGGCCTCCTCAAGCGCGTAGGTCTCGGACATCGCCTCGATCATCGTCCGGGAGAACTTTCGGGCGGCGAAAAACAAAGAACCGCCGTCGCTCGCGCCTTGATCAACCAACCGCGCGTCATTCTGGCCGACGAACCCACTGGCTCCCTCGATGGCGAAACCGGCAACAAGGTCGCCGACCTGTTGCTCGAGATTCAAAAGGAAGACGGGGTGACGCTGGTCATCGTCACTCATGATCTCGACCTGGCCGAACGTGTCGGCGGGGTTTTTGACCTTGGAAAGATGTGAATCACAATGAGCCGGGATACCAGTTTTGAACATCTTCCGGAATTCATCCCTCAAATCGAAAAGACCCAAAATGGTTGGGTGATTAAAGCCCTCCTTCCTCCACAAGCCTCCCGTTTCCCTGATGACTCAGCTTGAGCCAGCGAGTGCTCTTGGGAAGGAGATCGGGATGGAGGCCTGGCCATTCGACAATGACGAGGCCCTGGCGGTCGAGGTAGTCGTCCCAGCCAAGATCAAGGAGTTCGCCTTCGTCTTCGACGCGGTAGAAGTCGAAATGAAAGACCTCAAGCCGGCCGCCGAGATATTCCTGAACGAGGGAAAAGGTGGGGCTGGTCACTTCCTGTTGGTAACCGAGGCCCTTGACGATGCCTTGCGTGAGGGTCGTTTTTCCTGCGCCGAGATCTCCCACAAGCGCAATGACGTCACCCGCCTGCGCTGTCCCGCCCAACGCACGTCCCAGGGCAAGGGTGGCATCGGCATCGGGAAGCAGGGCCGGGAAGGACTGGGGCATGGCTCGATTTAGTATGGAGGCTACAAGAAAAAGGCAAGCATCGGAGATTGTCGGCCATTTCCCGGCCTTTTTGCCCTTCGCGAAAAAGATGACCAATAAAGCAGTTTATTTTCAAAAAAACCTTGCCCGTTCCGCGTCTCTGTGGTGGATTCCTGCCCCGCGCATCTTGCTAGCTGTCTTGGCTTGTCGAAATGCGTGATCAACTCTTAGCCGAAACCCAATCATGGCCTACGCAATTTTCAAAACCGGCGGTAAGCAATACCGCGTGCAAGAAGGTGACACCATCAGTGTCGACAAGCTTCCCGTGGAAGCTGACGACGAAATCAAGTTCGGTGAGGTCCTCCTTGTCAACGATGGTGAAAACACCAAGGTGGGTGCTCCGATCGTCGAAGGTGCCGGCATCACTGCCAAAGTGATCGAGCAGCATCGCGGAAAAAAAGGCGTCGCCTTTAAATTCAAGCGCCGCAAGGGTTTCCACAAAACCATCGGTTTCCGTCATCACCTCACCAAGCTCGAGATCACCGGGATCCAAGGCTAATTTCAAACCTACCGAACCACTTTTAGTTATGGCCCATAAAAAAGGACAGGGTTCCGTTAAAAACGGACGCGACTCAAACAGCAAGCGCCTCGGCGTGAAGAAATACGGTGGCGAAGTTGTCATTGCCGGAAACATTCTCATCCGCCAGCGCGGAACCAAGTGGCATCCAGGTGCCAACGTTGGCATGGGCAAGGACCACACTCTCTTCGCTCTCAGCGACGGAAACGTCTTCTTCGACAAAAAAGGCCGCCGTATCAACGTGGCACTCGCCGACTAAAGTCGATTTTCTAAGCGATATTTTTTAGGAGAAAGGCGGGCCGTTTGGTTCGTCTTTTTTCTTTTTAAAGAATTGATCTACAATCACTTCCACCAAATGCACCTCGTCCTCGTAGAACCGGAAATCCCCCACAACACGGGGGCCGCCGGGCGATTGGCTCTGGCGACCGGTTCGACGCTCCATTTGGTAAAACCGCTCGGTTTCTCGCTCGATGAAAAATCCGTCCGCCGGACCGGACTCGACTACTGGAAGGATGTTGATCTCCGGGTTTGGGAGAATTTTGATGAACTCCTCTCCGCGCATCCTCACGCCCGGATCTGGTTTCTCAGCACCAAGGCTAAAAAATCGGCCTGGTCGGTGGAGTTTCAAGAGGAAGATTTTTTAGTCTTTGGCCGCGAAACCAAGGGATTGCCAGAAGAATGGCTTGATGAGCGGGCCATTCGCATCCCGATGAAGGAAGGGTCCACCCGTTCGCTCAACCTATCCACCTCGGTCGCCATCGTTCTCTACGAAGCTCAAAGACAAGTGGGACAGTTGAAGTAAGCCGCTGTTCGCAACGTAAAATCAATCACCGCTTGTTTTGTGCGATTATTTGTGCAAATAGTCACAAATGGCAACGAACCTAGACATTGCTCCTGAATTACTGGAGAAAGCTGTCGAGATCGGAAAACACCGTCGCCATTCAGGGGAGAATGGAGGTTCTTTCAATCGACCAAGACTTCGTGAACATGGGAAAGGTGGTTCCGCTTCGGCTGTTCGTTCCATAGAAGTTTTTTAATAAGGGCCTGATCCCATATCCACCTCCGGATCTCTCCATCCTAACTGGACTCATTCAACCTTACTTATCGCCCGCTCGAGCCAGCATCACGGTAAAAATCCTCAGGAAACGGCGCTCCTTTGGTTCCGTCGGTTTTTCGATGGAGGTATTTGGTGCCGCGATCCGGAAGGAGGGGCATGTTTTGGCCGCTGGATTCCTCGAGGAGAGTGAAGAGGGCGGCGTTCATCTCCTGAATTCGTGATTGGTGGGCGGAGTCGTTGAAAAGGTTCTTCCGCTCACGGGGATCTGCTTTGGTATTATAGAGTTCGTCTTGATCCCAAACCCCGTGGTAGCGGATGTATTTGTGGGTTTCACCGATGACGGCGTGGGTAGTGGGCGTCTGGGGGTAGTTGCGCTCCCAGTAGTATTCGTAGAGGAGGTAGTTGCGCCAATCCGGGATCCCCTCCCCTTTTGCGAGAGGCCAAAAACTCCGACCGTCCATCGCTTTTGGAGCCGCAATTCCGGCGACCTCGAGCAGGGTCGGGGCGACGTCGATATTGGCGACAATCTTTTCGACAGTGGTGCCGGGATTGAGGGATTTGGGATAACGCATGAGCATGGGGATGCGGACGGATTCTTCGTAGGCGCATCGTTTGTCAATAAGACCGTGCTCGCCGAAGATGAAGCCATTGTCGCCAAGATAGAGGATGACGGTATTTTCAAGCTCACCGCTTCTCTCAAGGTTGATGAGAAGACGGCCAACACTGTCATCGACCGCCAGAAGAGCCTCACAGTAGCGGCGGTAGTATTTCTTCATGTCAACCCCGGTGTAGTAGGCAAACTCGACTCCGTGGCGGCTGTTGCTCTGATTGCGGACCCACATCGGCGGGTCGATGAAGAGATCGGGATTGGCCAGGGGTGTCGGCGGCGTGGGGATCTTGACCTTGTCATATTTAAAGGCGTATCGATCCGGCGGGAGGAAGTCAGCGTGGACACCCTTGTGCGAAACGTAGAGAAGGAAGGGTTTCTCGTCATTCTTCCTGGCCAACCAATCCTCGGCGTAGTCGGTGAGCTCGTCCGTGATGTAGCCTTTCTGGGGAACCATCTTCCCGTTGAGGTTAAAGCCGGAATTGGTGGCCTGGGGGACAAAGCGGCCCTTTGCCTTGAGCATGGCGGGATCGGGAACGTAAACCCCCTGCCCTTTGAAACTGAGCCAATGATCGAAACCCCGTTGCTTTTCCTCGCTGTCGCCCATGTGCCATTTCCCAATGAAAGCAGTCTGGTATCCCGATTTTTGAAGAAGCTCGGGGAAGAAGGTCAGGGACTCGCTGACAGGGTTGTAGTTGTCGACGACGCGATGATTGTGCGCGTAGAGGCCAGTGAGGATGGAAGCGCGACTCGGCGAACAAAGCGAGGTGGTGACGTAAGCGTTTTTGAAATGGACCCCTTCGGCTGCGAGGCGGTCGAGGTTGGGAGTCTTCAGAAAAGGATGCCCCAGGAACCCCATCGCATCGTAACGATGATCGTCGGTCAGAATGACGAGGATATTGGGCCGTGCTGAAACTGGCTGAAGAACCAAAAGAGCAAGGATAAGAAGCCGAAGGGTCATTGAATGACCCTGACAGGAGGAAACCAGAAAGACAAAGGCTCTTATTGCCCTCTGTCTCAGGCTTTCAGCGCCTCTGCCTTCCGGCGCTTCTCCAGGAAGATCATGAGGAGGGTGACATCAGCCGGAGTGATTCCGGAGATGCGGGCGGCTTGGCCGAGTGTGCGGGGACGAATAGTGCCAAAGCGATGACGGGCTTCAGCCTTCAGGCCGGTAAGGACTTCATAGTCCATGTCCTCGGGAATGAGAGCGGACTCCTGCTTCTTGAATCGATTAATCTCGTGCTGTTGGCGTGTGATGTGGCCCTCGTATTTAAAGTCAGCTTCCAGGATGGGCCAAAGTTCCACGTGGAACTTTTTACGAATCTCTTCAGGGAGATCCTCCCATCCATGTGCTCCCTGACGAAACCAATGGTCAAGCTTGATGCTCTTGTGAGTGGTCGCGCGTATGAAGTCACGTGCCTCCTTGAGCTGTGATTGCTTTGAAGCAGCCTTCACAGCGTGATCCCCTCCCAAGAGACCCAGCTTCGTAGCAAGAGGACTGAGGCGTTCGTCGGCATTGTCCTGACGGAGGAGAAGACGATACTCCGCCCGGCTGGTGAACATGCGATAGGGCTCGGTACAACCTTTGGTGACAAGATCATCGATCATGACGCCAAGATAAGCTTCGTCGCGCCCAAGAACCAAGTCCCCCTCCCCTTTCACTTTCAGAGCAGCATTGGCCCCCGCAAGAAGGCCTTGTCCGGCCGCTTCCTCGTAACCCGAGGTGCCATTGATTTGTCCGGCAAAGTAGAGACCCGAGATCTTTTTGGTCTCAAGAGTCGGCTTGAGCTGGGTGGGTGGGCAGTAATCGTATTCGACGGCATAACCTGGCCGAAGGATTTCGCAGTTCTCCAGTCCCGGTATGGCACGGAGGAAATCGAGCTGCACATCGTAGGGAAGCGAGGTCGAAACCCCATTAACGTAGTATTCCAAGGTGTGGCGACCCTCGGGTTCGAGAAAGACCTGGTGACGTTCCTTCTCGGCAAAGCGAACGACCTTGTCCTCAATTGACGGACAATAGCGCGGGCCCACTCCTTCGATCTTGCCGGAATACATCGGTGACTGGTCGAGGTTCTCACGGATGATATCGTGAGTCTTTGGAGTGGTCCAAGTGATCCAGCACGGGATTTGTTCCACGTGGAACTTCGGGTCGGCCCAAGGATTCAAGGTAAAGATATCGTCTTTCTCTTTTTCGATGAGCTCCGGATGGTAACTAAACAAGGAAGGAGGGGTGTCCCCTTCCTGCTTCTCACACTTGGAAAGATCAAGGCTACGTCCGTTGAGACGGCAAGGGGTTCCGGTTTTGAAGCGGTCGATCTCGAATCCGAGTTCCTTGAGGGACTCGGAAACAGTAGAGGTCGCATCGCCCATGCGGCCACCTTTTTCGTTTTTGAGACCCACGTGCATGAGTCCCCGCATGAAGGTCCCGGCGGAAAGGATCACGGTCTTGGCACGAAGCTCCATTTGGAGGGAGGTCTGGACCCCCCTCACCTCGTCATTCTCCACAAGAATGGTTGCGACGTTTCCTTGGTGCAGGTCAAGGCCGGGAGCTCCCTCGATGATTCGCTTGATCCGAAATTGGTAGGCTTTCTTATCGCACTGGGCCCGCGGAGCACGAACCGAGGGGCCTTTTCCAGCATTGAGCATGCGCCACTGGATCGCGGTGGCGTCGGTATTCCCGGCCATGATACCGCCCAGAGCGTCGATCTCACGAACCATGTGCCCTTTCGCCAACCCTCCGATAGCCGGATTACAGCTCATCTGACCGATGGTATCAAGATTCTGGGTCAACATGGCCACAGAGACACCAAGGCGGGATGCGGCCAAGGCGGCTTCAACACCGGCATGACCTGCCCCGATGACCAGGACGTCGTATTCTTTGGGATAGCGATACATGAGCGAGATCGGAAGCTAGCAAGATTCAAGGCAATGACAAGCGAGGTGAAGCAAGTGGTAAATGAGAGCTTTTGAGATTAGTAGCCGGTCGAACCCTTCGCCCCAAAATCCCCGGCGACCTTGCTTTCTATCGTGTCGAACCGATCGCGTAAATATCCCCCCTCTTGTATAAAAACGATCGCGGTAAATAACAACAGCGGCTCGCCCCGAAGGACGAACCGCTGTTGAGCACACACGCAACAACAATCTTTGTTACATAAAACTAAACGTTCGAGATGAGCAATTCTGTCTAAAATTTTAGGGAAATGACGGATTCGTATCCTCAGGTGTTTTAATCTCATCATCAGAGGACAAAGATTCGTGAACCTTCTCACAGGCCTTTCGTCCCGCAGCTTTTCCAGCGTCAGCTCCCTTGGCCAGACCTTCCCGAATATTCTTCGGAATGAGCTCATTGATGAAGGCGCCGGTAAAGACCGATCCGTATGCCAGCCCGTAGGCCACATCATGAATGGCATTGGCGACGCCTGACTTAAAAACGGGCACTTGCTCCCGTGCTTTCGCGACACCTTCGGAGGTTCCCGTTTTCATTGCTTCGGCAAAAGTCTCGTAAGATCGCTTTCCAGTATTTTCAACTTCAGGGGTATTTTGTGATTCTTCGTTCATAAGGAATAATTTTTTATCTGTCTAATTAGACCACGGGTTTCGAAAAACATTCATTATAAAGCACAATCAGTTTTGGAAGCACTCCCCCCGCCCTTTCGAACCGATGGGAAATCATTTTCTTTGAATTCATTTTGAAATTCCTGCGTCACACCCACCAGCACCAGTAAACCCCAAACAAATAAGAAAATGAAAAAACTAATGATCCTCACCGCCACCCTTTTGACCGGTGGTCTTGCCCTCCCTGCTGCTGCCCAGTCCCACCGCGGACATTCCCAATCTTCAGGAAGTGAAATCTACATCAGCGGCCACCTTCCTTGTGGAGCTCCCATCTACTCAAAGCAGGTCCGCCACGGGCAACACTACCACAGCCAGCGCGTGAGCGGATATGAACTCCGCCGCCATCTGGACCGCCAACGCCGTATTGCCGCCCAACGCGAACTGGAACGACGTCTCGTCCACTCCCGCTACTCCCGCTCCCGCTCCGGATACACTCGCAACCGCAGGTGCCGATAATCAATCCCCGCCCCCCCGTCAAAAGGCTCTCTTCTCACAAGGAAGAGGGCCTTTTTTCAACGACAAAGGCATTTTGAATCGTTACCCTCTGCAACCACCAACTGGCTGATGAAACTCTTTTCCTTCCTCCTTTTACTGGCATTTGCGACCCCCATGGCAAATGCGGCAACCCTCACCACCAACGAGGTCTTTGTTCGACTCCAGGCCTCCATTGAATCTGGAAAAGGATTTCAGGAACTTGTCGAAGATCTTAAAGATCTCGAAAACAAGGAATTGGAGGCCATTTTAAAGGAATACGACCGGACCTGGCCACAGCTACGCGACAAATATCTCAAGGATTACCAGGAATTCGTAAAGACTCGCTTCACCGGAGAAGCCAAAACCGAAGCAACCCGCGAAATCCGGAAGCATCGGGCGGCCTTCATGGAAGTTTATCGACTTGGTGAAGGGCCCATGAAGCCTCTGCTAAAAACCAAGAGCATGCCGGCAGTCAAAGCTCTCAAGAAACTCGTCATGCCGGGTGCCACGGAAATCTTTGCGACCGCTCCCCTTGCTCTGGAACAGCAACGAAAAATCATTCTCGTCCTCGCCAGGTTTCGCGATGCCATTGTCGACGCTGCAGTTCTATACGACCAGGAAAAGGCCGAAAAAACGATTCTTCAAACCGAGAAGGACACGATTGCCTCCTTCGGTGGCTTGCCTCGCGACGGGCTTCGCATCATGAAGGATAACGACAAAATCGCTGAAAAAGAAAAAGTGCCTGCTGATGAACGGGAAGGAATCCGTGAAGTAAACGAATGGCGCCTTCTCCTCGGTCTCAGTCCCCTCGTCATCGACTCGAAACTTTGCGATGCCAGCCGGGGGCATTCCGAAGACATGAACAAAAAAGGCTTCTTCGCACACGAATCACCGGTTCCTGGAAAAAAGACGCCCTGGGATCGCGCTGCCAATGAAGGAACAAAAGCCAGCGGAGAGAATATTTACATGGGGTCACAATCCCCCGCCTCCGCCAACAAGGGCTGGTTCTACTCTCCCGGCCACCACAAGAATATGTTCAAGGCCGGACACAAGCGAATCGGTCTCGGAAGATACGGAGGTCATTGGACCCAGATGTTCGGCTAACGGTGCAGTGGCCGGGGTCCCTCGCGATCAACGATTCCCCGCGCGCAAACATCTTCTCCAACCTGCTGAATAACAACGTCTTTCAACGAAAGACGATCTTCCAGACTTTCCGTTCCGCTGCCCCCCAAGGCAGGTTTTGGCCCCCCGACAACGATAGGCGCAAGGTAGACGACCCACTCGTCAATCAGACCCGCATCGGCAAACGAGCCCAACAACCCGCCCCCGGCTTCGAGCAATACCATCAAAACCTTTTTCTCTTCAACCAAAGTACGAAGAACATCGTACAAAGACCCGCTTTTAAATAACAGGGAACGATCCCGATGGTCATCCGTAAAGAGTTGATAATTCCCGCATTCAATCTCCCCTCTCGTCAGGACGATCCTCCAGGGCTGACCTTTGTCCCGTGAAATTTTGTCACTTCGAAGGGTCAGGGCCGGATCGTCCTGTCGAAGTGTTTCGCCGGAAGTGATGATGGCATCGACCTCCCCTCGCAAAAGCTGGACCTGCTCACGGGCTTCCGTTCCCGTGAGCCATTGTCCCTCGCCCGACGGCCGCGTAATTCTACCATCCAATGACATTGCCGATTTCGCAATGACCCAGGGCCGGCCTTCCTTTTGCACCATCGCAAATCCCCGGATCAATTTCCAGCATTCCTCTTCAGACACTCCCGTTGTCACTTCGATCCCCGCCTTGGCCAGGATTTGGTCGGCTCCACCGACATGAGCGGGATTTGGATCCCGGGCTCCGTAAACCACTCTGGCGACTCCCGCGTCGATCAGGGCATCCGCACAGGCTCCGGTGCGTCCCCGGGTACTGCAGGGCTCCAAAGTCACGTAAACGGTCGCTCCGACAGCCTCTCCGGGATCCAATTTGGACAAGGCATCTTTCTCCGCATGGTTTGTTCCCGATTTTCGATGCCACCCGCGTGCCAACTCCACTCCGTCTTTGACAATGACGGCCCCAACGGGAGGATTGGGCGAAGTTAATCCAATCCCCTTTGCAGCTTCGCCAAGGGCAATTCCCATCCATTTTTTATCTTCAGAATTCTTCATCATCAAGTCTTCCATACAACAGCCAGCAATCCTGTGAATAAGATCTTGGCGACCGTGACTAAAATAGGTCATTCCCAAACTTCTTCGACTTTCAAGACGCCTGTCACAGGTCTTTTCACCACTTATTCCACCGGTGGAACCCTGACCATTCTAACGTGGAACAGTGATTTGGGCCGGTTATTCGCACTAAGAAGAAGAAGACGATAATAAAAATGATCTATTCACTCCCCGTACCAATGGTGAAAAACTTCCGATTCGAAACCCTTTATTTGGCATGTCGCCAAGGATGCAGTATAAATCCCGAGTGAAAAGTTTCATCCTCTTTTTTGTATCCATCGGAATCGCTCAAGCATCCTCCTGGGCTTCATACTTGGGCCCTAACGGCAATGGAACCGCCGAAGGCAACATTCCTGCCGAGATCCAGCAAAACGGCCCCAGGAAGCTCTGGGAGGCCAAAGTTGGTATAGGGTGCGCCAGCTTCGTCATTGATCAGGGACGGGCCATCACCGTAGGCAATACTGATGACAAAGACACTCTTTGGTGTTTCAACGCCAGGACCGGTGAACTCTTCTGGAAAAAGACCTACGATGAAAAACTTGCGCCGAAATATTACGACGGCGGTCCCGGGGCCACACCCACCATTCATGGCGATGTCGTCTACAATCTCTCGAAATCAGGCCGCCTTTCCTGCCATGATCTCAAAACCGGTGCTGAAAAATGGATTGTTCATTTTAAAGATGATCTTTCCGGCAACATGCCAACCTGGGGATATTCCTCCTCTCCCTTCATCTACCGGGACCTCCTCATTTGTCTTCCCTGCTCCAAGGATGGTGCAATGGTCGCTTTGGACAAAACGACCGGAAAGGTGAAATGGCAGTCGCAAAATACCGCACGTCCCGGTTACGCCGCGCCGGTTTTTTACAAAAAGAATGGAAAAGACGCTGCCGTCGTTTTCCATGGCCGAAAAATCGTTGGCTATGACCTCACTGCCAAGGGCAAGGTTCTCTACGAATTCGATTGGCGCACTTCCTACGATGTCAATGCGTCCAATCCCACCGTTTTGGGCGATCTCATCCATTTCTCTTCCGGCTACAACATGGGCTACGCCGTCATCGACATCTCCGGGGACAAACCCGAGATCGTTCACCGCAACCGTGATCTTCCCATGATCTTCCAAAATTCCTTTCTTATGGGCGATGATCTCGTGGGCTGCTTTGGCGATAAACGATACAACACCGAGCTCTATCGCATGGATTTCAAAACCGGCGAGATCCTCTGGAAACACAAACTTCCCGGCACCCGTGGATCAACTGCTCAAATCGGTGAAACCACCGTTGTCCTGACCGAAACCGGCCACCTCGTCTTCGGAAAAGCGACCGAAAAAGGCTTCACCGAAACCGGTCGCCACGAGGTTCTCACCAAACTCTGTTGGGCCCCTCTTGCGATCGGTGAAGGAAAGCTTTTAGCCCGGACTAATAAAGGTCAGGCGGTGTGTCTTGAATTGAGCCCAGGAAATCCTACCGCCAAAAACAAAGGAAACTCCTCGAAAAAAGTAGCAACCGCCGGGCAGGACCTTGCAGCTCTGATAACAGGCCTCAATCAGTACAAGACCATTGGAGGTTCGTATCCTTCGAACGCTCAAGGAATAGAGGCATTATTCAAGAAACCAACGACTTCTCCGAGACCTCGGCGCTGGACTCAACTGCTCGCTAAAATGCCACGCGACCCCTGGAAAAACCCTTACAAATACTCCTATCCGGGTGCCAGGGACCCCTCCAAACCAGAAATCATCTCAGCCGGACCTGATGGGAAGTTTGGAACCAAAGATGACATCTCCAACCAGGATTGATAGCCGGGAGCTTCCGGCTTCTCCAATCCCAATATCGTTTCCCCAAAAGCCTTCCCCATCCGGTAAAATCACCCCAATCACGAAGGGCAATTCCGTCACTCTAAATTCCTTCCGCATCTCTTTGATGAAGTGTTTCATGTTCGAGGCATACTCGGTCTCGGCGCCGTTGTATTGATCGTTTCATCCCTGAAACCAAACCAAGCCGGCGATCTCCGGCGCCGCTCCTTTTAAGGCCGGAAAGAGAGTCTCATAATTTTCCAGTGTTTCGCTCACTTCCTTCAACATTTCCCGCCACGAAACACCATATCCGGCCTTGATGTCATCCATTGTTGGGAGCGGATTGCTTTGTTTACGCTTCTCGTTGTTCTTCTTGGTACGCTCCTGGGTTTTCTCAAGCTCCGCCTGCAACTTCTCGTCCGCAGGAAGCCCTGTCGAGGGTGAGCGAAACTTCTGGTAGAGAGAATGGCCACCCCAGGCTGTCTTGATCAAAAGTACGGGCTCTTTGAAATGATCTCCATCGTGTTGCCAAATTCCAGCTCCGCGCCGGTTCGGTCGCGCGTATCCGATGGTGAGCTTTCCGTGACGGTCGAGGTATTTTATTAGAACGTCATCGCGCTCGATCCATTTCCCGTTCTTTCTCAGGTGAGCGAACTGTTTCTTCGTTTCCGGGGCAGTTTCCTGATATTCAAGGAGTTTGTTCTGAGCCTTCCCCTCCATGTTGGACTGTCCGGCGAGGATGAAAACCTTGAAGGTGGTTTTGGCCGGGAGCGTGGAAATGAGTGTGATTAAGATGAGAGCAAGAGCATAGAGGTATCTCTATGCCTTACCCCCCTTCCCTATTTTAATCCCCTGTTTTTCGGGAAGAACTCCCCTACCAGCTGCGGAGCCGGAATCCGACTGACGCGGAAAGACCACCATCAAGGTCATCCGTGAAAAGGCGGTCGGCAGAAGAATCACGGACTTCGAACTCACCGCCGAAGGTGTAGCCGATCCCAACCGAGAGCCAGAGATCCTTCACGATCCGGTGTTCCGCATGAAGGCGCAGCGAATAGGTGCTGAGGTCGTATTGTTTGGAAACTCCTTTGTCGTCCACGTTCCAGCTGTTGCCGTAAGGCGCACCACGCACCGCCAGGACCAGATTGTCGGTGGCCTGCCAGGTGGCATCGAAAAGAGCACCCACAAGGCTCACATTCACCGTGTCCGCGGGCTTCCAGTAAAGCATTGGTCCTGGGAGGTAAGAGGCATCGCTTCCCAATTCCAGGCCCGCGATTCCCAGACCGACCACCAGCTTATCGCTAAACATATAGCCGGCGCCGACTGCGAGATCGTAATAGAAATCGTCGCTGCCGACGTCCTGTCCATCACTCGCAAAGCTCACCCGTCCCCACGCACCATACAACCACTGGCTGGCAGCCGATTGATGGTAAAGAATTCCGTGGAGAGAGGCCTTGTGCAAATCTTCGTCACCAAAAACTGATTTCGGAGCGAGGTTGTCGAAATCAAGCGAGGTGAAGCTGTAATCCAGGTAGGGCACCACCTTCCAATCGCCACCGAGTGAGATGGGCTCGCTTAAAAAACTTCCAAAAGAATACCGCGAGCTGTCCAACTCTGTCTTCGAGTCATCGAAGCCCAGAGTATCCTGCCATTCATAGCGCAAATTGAGGATGTCGAAGCTCGGAGTGAGCGCGTCCCCGTTATCCACCCCCAGCGTGGGTAGTCCCTCGTTACCCGCCAAGCAGGGAGATCCGGAGAGTATCAGAGGAAGCATTAAGGACCGGCAGAAGCTGGAAGAAGCGCAATTTTTCACACACCATTGGTAACAGTCTTCTCATTCCAATCAAAACATTTTAGGAAGACTTTTCACAAAGGGCGATTGGCTTGAACCTCCTCATCGCCTACGTAGCGGGGAAATATTTTC
>CALFSW010000076.1 GCA_937916505.1 uncultured Verrucomicrobiales bacterium
AGTTCTTCACCACTATCGTCATCGCCGTCATCGCCGTCATCGCCGTCATCGCCGTTGAGTTTCATGATTGTCAGTCGTCCGGTGTTGGGCCCCGTGATTACCCACGTGTATGAAAAATCGTCGGTTTCCACAGCTCCTTCTTTATTCTCGATTTTTCGACCTGTGGTAGAGGTATCAAAAATAAACTGTTCTTCCAACTCTGCGCCATCAGTTCCTTCAGTAAGCGTCAATGAGGTCCCGGTTGGGTCGTCTGGTGCCAATTGAGCATTTGCAATTTCAGTGAAAGAGATCATCGAAATGATCAAGGCTAGAATCAGCTGAAAACACTTCATGGATCAATTAACAATTAGGAATTTGCTTATGCAAGGATTTTTAAAAGCGCGCCGGTCCGGCCGGGTTTGAGGGGGTGCAAATACGCCATTCTCTGCGGGGAATCCCGCATTACAAATCCGGAGTTTGTTTGTAAAATTCGTGTTTGGAATTGATCACGAACAGTCTCGCGGGTTCAATTCCCGTTTCTTTCTTATTCTTCTTTTAGCTTTTCTTGAATGAGCCATTCTTTACCCCCGGCATGGAGAAACTCGTTTAAGGCTTCGATTCTTCTGGTCATCCCGCCTTGTGTTTTAAGGGGAACGCTTGGATCTCTAGAATCAAAAAGACCAGATAAATTGCGGTTGCCAGTCGACATGTGGTCATGCAAAAGGTAGACCAAGCACTTGGGCGGTGGAATAAAGTAGCTGGTCTCCAATAATTCGACGGCACGCTGAATCTCTTCTTGAGAGTGTTCGGTGGAGTCGCTGAAGATAAACTCCTGCGATTCATCAGAAAGTAATTTATATGGATTACGTCTGCCGTGACGCCGCGCTAGCCGCGCCAGAAACTCGTCGGCTGATGGCAGCTCCTGCGTCTGTAAACGAGCGATGGCTCTCTGTTGCTCCTGGATCACTGCTCCTCCCCCGTGGACTAGACGAAAATCCTCCTCGGAAAGCTCTCCAGCGTCTCTCTTCGCTACTAAATCTTTCGGAATCTCGCTTAATGAATTCATCGGCCGAATTATATCCCAATCCACGGTGATTCGCAAAAGTGTTCGATTTCTATTCCGATCGGTCCAAATTAACCAAATCATAATCGGCTCTACGACAATCATACAAATGGCAGAAATCCGAAGGTCTTCTCGGGATACGGCCATAAATCCGAGAATGATCACGAATGGCGGCACTATAAATAACTCGGACTTTAACGCCTGGGAGTGATCGCTGGGCGCAAACTGAAACCCCCCGGTGATGTCAGGATCCAGCGACTGTCCTGTGAGCGTCCCTTGTCCGGATCCATTGAAGTCTGCATTAAAGAACAGGTCATCGCCCTGACTGGAGGCCGTGCCAACGATTGTAAACAGCAGGAATGCTAGGAAATCGGAACGACTCATTTGAATGAATGATTGGGGCCAAAGACGCAGAGGAGGACGAAGATGAATCAATAGTTTTAGTTCGGCGCTTCATTAGACACCAGATCAAAGTAGGGCTGGAATCCGTAGAGCATACGCTTGTCTGATGACTGCAATTTCGTACTCTGATCCCCATGATTTCCAAATCTCCCGTTCAGCGTCGCTTTGTGCTCCAATTGCCGTTGATAGCCGCGTGCTTTTTCGCATTCCTCGCCAACTTGATCGCCGCCGAAGAAACTGCAAAGGGCGCGACGAAGCAATTTGATCTGGGCAAGCGAGTTGATCTGGAAGTGGTCTACATCCCGCCGGGCAAGTTCATGATGGGAAGCACTCCGGAGGAAAAGGCATGGGCGACAGGGATCGAGGGAGGAGCGAAACCGGGAACGGTGCGCGAAAAATACGAGGGCGATCCGCGGCCGGTGCGTGTCGAACAGGGATTCTGGATGGGGCGCACGGAGGTGACTCTGGGGCAGTTCCGGCGTTTCGTGGAAGAATCAGGTTACGTCACAGACGCAGAAAAACCGGGCGGCATGACGCAGTGTCTTGATCTCGAATGGGACCGGTACTACTATGGCGTCGAAGTCAAGAACCCGTGGAAATCGATGGATGACAAGAGTTGGCGCGATCCGGGTTTCGGGATCCCGATGAAGGACAGCTACCCGGTTGTCTGTGTGAGCTACCAGGACATGAAGGCCTTTTGCGTCTGGCTGACGGAGAGGCAACGCAAGGCGGGCCGACTGGCTGAGAACATGGAAGTTCGTCTGCCGACTGAAGCGGAGTGGGCCTATGCCTGCCGTGGCGGCAGCGAGGAAAGCCACTATTTCTGGTGGGGGAACGATTTAATGGAGGGCAAGGGCAGGCTCAATATCTCAGCCGTCGATTTCCTTCCAGGGCGCGATACCGTCTGGCCTCTGGCGAATGCTCCCTGGAGCGATGGGTTTGCCTTCTTGTCACCGGTGGATCATTACGGGGAACGCGGCCGAAACGGCTTTGGTCTGGCCGACATGTGCGGCGGTGTTTGGGAGTTTGTGCTAGATCATTTTGATCCGACTGGCGGGCACGAGGATGTCTATTATCTGGAAAAGGAATCGCTCTCGGTGTCGAGTCCGGTCTGCCGTGGCGGTAATTATTTTGATGTCCCCGGCAATGCACGCAGCGCGGTTCGGCTAGGCATCGCAAGCGTGTCCTACTCCGACTCTCGGGATGGATTTAGGATTTGCCTGGGAACGCCCAGGAAAAGCGAGCCAACTCCCCGAGAACCGTAGGCTCCTCTGGGAGAGGTCAAATTCTTCATTAACGATTGAACGTCACTTCTATTCACGCCATCGAACAAAAGGTCCATAAATGCGCTTCGAAATGCATTTCCCAAAGTGGTCGATTTGGTGTGAGTTGAATTTAAACTTCGACCCGCTGGTTTTATGGACGTGACTCAAACCCTCACTGCTCACGATCTCAAACACGAGAGCCAACTCATTTCGTGCCGGTTCGATCCGTCGGGAAAATTTGTGTTTGCGGGCGCCGAGGATTTCGCAGTGTGGCGCTGGAATGTCGAATCGGGTGAGAAAATAAAGTTGTTCACTGACAGCTGGGTGCGGGGGATTAGGCAGCACTCTTTAATCCAATTCCGGGGGAATCTTGACCTCCATAGCCTGGAACAAAGCGTTAATTAAGAACGGCCACTAATCGTTACGATTGCTCTCCTTACTCCAGGATTAATCGGTGGAGTTCGAAAATTGCGGCATGAAGAACCCAGCATTAATTGAACAAAGAAAAATGAAGAACATGCTCTCCTCACTACTGTTGCTGCTAACATCGATGGCAGCCTCGGTAACACAAGCCGATCAGCAACTCCAGTTAGCGGCACCGTTCACGGACAACATGATCCTGCAACGGGAGTCGGACATACCCGTGTGGGGATTCGATGCGCCGGGAGGACAGGTGACCGTTGAATTTGCGGGGCAAACGAAGACAGCTGTTGCGGATAAGAATGGCGATTGGACGATGACGCTTGATCCACTGGATGTCTCACGGGAAGAGCGGCATTTTAACGTGAAAAACAACCGCGGGGAATCCATCGACCTCCAAGGCGTGCTGGTGGGTGAAGTGTGGTTCTCCTCGGGACAATCCAACATGGTCTGGGAGGCTGGCAAGAGTATGTGCAGCGAGATCGCCCGCGAAATTGCTGGTGCAAAAGAGGACATCCCCATCAGGGAGATCAACATCAATACCGTTTCCGCTCTCTATCCTCAGAAAAAGACCACCTCGGACGGCGGATGGAAAAAAGCCAAAGGCGCGAGTGGTTTTTCCGCCCTGTCGTTGTCGTTCGCCTACGAACTTCACAAAGAATTAAACATGCCGATCGGCATCCTGCTCAGCGCCCACAGCAACACCAGGGTCGAAGCCTTTACCCAACGGCAGGCTTTTGAAATGCATCCGAAACTCAAAGGAGACGTCGATCTCATGCACGACGCTGATCCGTTGACAGAGCAGGGACGCAACGCCTACGCAAATTACTACGATGATCTGAAAGCATGGCAACAAGAAGCCGGCGAGATCGCGGTGGCCGGCGGCAAAATTCCGACGCGACCCAATCTCCCGGGCATCGCCGGGATGTGGCGAGGGCCTTCACAGTTCTTCAATGGCAAGATCGCTCCGGTCATCCCTTATGCGATCCGCGGCGCGATCTGGTGCCAGGGGACAAGCAACGGCAACGACGGCAGAATTTACGCGGCAAGAATGGAAGCTCTGGTCAAGGGGTGGAGGGATGCCTGGGGCATGCCCGGGATGCCCTTCTACTTCACGCAAATGCAGTGTTATGGCGCGCCGGATCCGGATTCCGTAGGGTTTGCCGACATCCGCCAGGTGCAGCACCTGTTCTTCATGAACAACCGGGAGAATGTGGGGATGGTAGTGCAATCCGACCTGAACTCGGCCAGACCCGGTGGAATTCACTATTACAACAAGCTTCACCCGGGAATGAGAATGGCACGCTGGGCGCTCGCCAAACAGTATGGCAAAGACATCGCCTACACAGGCCCGATCTACAGCGACTACAAAGTCGAAGGCAATAAAGCCATCGTCTTATTCGAGAGGGAAAGCCTCTTTGGCGGCTTGATGGTTGCCAACAAAGGTATGGCCAGCGACTACAGGGAACCGGGGAAATTCGTGGAACCGGCAAAACCCACCCCCGGCGAAAAGCTCAACCATTTCCGTGTCTGCGGCGAAGACAGAAAATGGCACGCTGCCGAAGCAGTGATTGTTGGCGATACTGTCGTTGTCAGTTCCAAAAACGTCCCGGCCCCGATCGGCGTGCAATACGCCTATAACGCAGTGCCGGAAAACTCGAACCTCTACAACAAGGCAGGCCTCCCGGCGACCCCGTTTGCCGTGGTCGATCGCAATCTGATCTTCGAGGAAGACGACCTGGAAAAGGCCGCCGCTGAGAAAGCGAAGTATGCCCGTTATACTGATCCCGACTACCCCATTCTCCAAGTGGCGGAATATTATCGTGATGGTGCCATCCTCCAACGCAATCAGCCCATTCCGGTTTGGGGACACGCCAACCGGGGTGTGATGGTCACCGTGACTCTCGGCGACGTTACCAAGTCAGCCGTGGCCAACGACCTGCAACAATGGTCGATTTCATTCCCCGCATTGGAGGCATCGACCGAGCCGATTACAATGACGGTGCAGTCGAGTCATGACCACAGTCGAACCGTCAAAAACATCCTCGTAGGTGATATCTGGTATCTGACGGGCAGCACGCTGCTATCCACAGAGTGGGCCTACAATCAGCGCGACAAAGAAGCCGTAATCCCTGCTGCGATGCCGCTGGTTCGCGAGTTTCGAAGAAAGACCAGCGCCAGTAGTTCGACCACCCCCAGAAAGCGCCGATTCGAAACCGGTGGTGGGAAATACCGTTCCTCATGGTTGACGGCGGATTACTCGAAAGAGGGCAATGGGGTGACCCTGTTTGCTTACCAATTTGCCAAAACTCTCGACCGGCAGGGCATTCCGCAGGGATTCATGACGATGTCATCGGGCCAGGGTGGGCGCAATCGACAACTCGCTTCACCGCTGTCCTGGACATCGTTCCATGGCGTGAAAGACATCAAGAACGCGGCATTCAAAGCCCGGCTTGATGAATTGTTTTTGCAGTTCCCTAACACCGAAGTCGCGAAGATCGCTGCCGCCAAGCACGTGGCAGAGGTCAAAACCTTTGTCGAAAGCATCATCGCGGCTGGCAAGCGTGGCGCGGATTCGTCCAGGGACATTGCCCTCTCTGCGCCGGCGTTTCCGCAAGCAGGGAAGGAGAGCTCCGTGCCCCCGGACATGATTCCCACCTATGCCTACAACTGGTGCGTGAGTCCGCTCACTCCAATGGCTGTTGCCGGTGTAATCTGGATCCCGTCGGAATCAAATATTGGCGAGACCCCCGCCTACTACGCGGCCGAAGTGGAAATCTACGCCAGGAGTCTAACAGGCACCTATGGTCAGGAGAAAGTCCAGTTTCTCTATGCGCAACCGGCAAGCTCATTGATCGAAGGCATCGCCGCGCCCGGGATCCCGGGGGCAAAGAGCGTTATCTTTGATCAATGGCCAAAGAGTCTCAAGGAAATCGCCACCGGGTTGGCGAAACTGGCTGAATGATTGTCCTGGAGTTAAGTTTCCAGCCCGCTCAGATCGAGCCCCTTGAGCTTGGCGTTCAGTTGTCCGAAGGTTTCCGGAGTCTTCATTCCAGCGGCCTGCATCAGGGATAGCTAGAGATTGGCCATCGTGCGATGCTCGGTTTCGCGATACTTGGGATACTCGATGTAGCGGCCCATCCTCAGATTGTTGGCCATGCCTCCGACGAGGACTAAGGGCCAATCGGTTTGTCCGCCATGGTGATACCCACCAGCACAAGACATGCAGACAATGATGGTGTTGTCGAGTATGGCCCCGTTGTCTTCCGGGATCCTGTCGAACTTCTTTGCCATCTCCGCGATGCAAATCCACGGTGCTTTCGCAACGACCCGGCAGTCAACGAGTCCACAAATGCGCTTCGAAATGCATTTCCCAAATCAGCTGAATGGGTGTGAAGTGAAGTTCAACTTCGACCCGCTGGATTTATGGACGTGACTCAAACCCACACCGCTCACGATCTCAAACACGAGAGCCCGCTCATTTCGTGTCGGTTCGATCCGTCGGGAAAATTCGTGTTTGCGGGCGCTGAGGATTTTGCGGTGTGGCGCTGGAATGTCGAATCGGGTGAGAAAACAAAGTTGTTCACCGACAGCTGGGTGCGCGGGCTGACCTTTTCCAAGGACGGAAAAACAATCATCACGGGCGGAACGGACGGGCGCCTCATCTGGTTTCCCGTAGCAGATGCGGCGGTTAAAGAGGAATTGAAACCCCAACGTGAAATCGCAGCGCATGACGGCTGGATTCGGGCGGTGGCGACGAGTCAGGATGGAAAATTCATCGCCTCGGCCGGGAATGATCTGAAGGTGAAAATCTGGAACGCGGCTGATGGAAAAGCGGTTCGGGAATTTTCGGGACACGAATCTCACATCTACAACCTCGCGTTTCATCCCGATGGTAAACACCTCGTTTCGGGCGATCTGAAAACCAATCTCATTGTCTGGGACTTCGGAACCGGCAAACAAATCCGCACCTGGAAAGCGGAGAACCTGTTAAACTACGACAAGAAATTTCTCGCCTTCATCGGCGGCTATCGCGGCATCGCATTCAACAAAGACGGCACTCAACTTGCCGGAAGCGGGATCACGAATGTGTCGAACGCCTTCGCCGGGATCGGCAATCCATCGGTCGTCATCTTCGATTGGAAAAACGGCGCACCGTTGACCGAGCATCTATCCAAAGGTTCGTTGCAAGGGATCGTCTGGGGCGTAGCACTTCATCCTGAAGGAACCGTGATCGGAGCTGTCGGTGGCCCGGCCGGTTATCTGTTGTTTTGGAAACCCGGCGAAACCGAAGATTTTCACCGCATTAAATTGCCAGACACCGCGCGGGATCTGAGCCTGTCTCCCGATGGCCTGCATCTCGCGACGGCCCATTTCAAAGGGAATGTTTTGATCCATAAGATGGAGAAGAAGGTCGAGGAAGAGGCACCAAAGAAAGCGTGAGTAGAGGTGAATCGAAGCAACAGGGTTGGTTCACCCGTATATTCAAACAGCAAATGCATAAAATCGTGGCGAGTTG
>CALFSW010000077.1 GCA_937916505.1 uncultured Verrucomicrobiales bacterium
CACGCGGGATACGGCGGCAACAAGTTGGAGAAGGGCGGCAAACTGATCACCGCTACTCTGACCCAAAAAGTATGTCAGGCAAAGCCCGCTGTCGGGCTACCGCTTTCTCAACGCTTTGGAGTGGGGGAGATAACGCGGGACCCGCTTGGCGTAGTCTGCGTAGCCAGGGTAAGCCGCGTGCAGCAGCGTCTCTTCGAAACGGGTTTTGGCATGGAGGTAGAGGATGAAGACGGCGGCCAGGAGTACTCCCGCGACGCTACTCCAGAGCAGTGCCCAGCCGCAGCCGAACGCCATTAAGCTGGCGTAAAGCGGATGGCGCAGGAGAGCGTAGACGCCGTCGGTGACGAGTTCTCCTCCCGCACGTGGCTTCGGCTGCGGGGTGAGATTACGCCCGAGTTGAAACACGCCTGCCAGGCCGGTGAAGGCGGAGTAGAGAATGAAGGCCGCACCGCCACCGTAGGCGATCAACGGTGGCCACTGTCCCCGCATCCATGGCGGAATGATCAGGAGGGCCGTGAGGAGCAACATCTGCCCGACCACCCATGCGCCGGTGTTCGGCTGCGGTGGTTGGGCTGATTCTGGATTCACGTTGGGAAAGGTGCGGGAGGTTCGACGTCCAGATCTCTTTCCTTATACAACCCCGCTCGATTTGAAAGGAGAGTTCGCCGGATGATTGGGAATCGCGATTGATCTTGAGGCTTCCGCCGCCTTCTCCATGGCGGGTCGCTTCAATTTTTTAAAGGTATTTCATTGACTTCCGCGCCTTAACATTCTTATATGAGAATATAACGAAGTTAAAATCCCGACCAAGCCTTGACCATAGAATCCATGAAAACAAACGAAAATCTCCCCGAAACCGAAGGAAGCCCGCTCTCGCTGCGACGCACGGTGTGGAACCCCTACCTTGTCGGAGCCGGGATCGGCATCCTGAGCTGGCTGGCATTTCTCCTGGTCGACAAGCCGGTGGGGATGTCCACGGAAGTCTCGAAGTTCTCCGGCTGGGCCGCGAGTATTTTCGTCGGCTGGGATTCCGTCACCAATAATGCCTATTGGGCGGGCAAGACACCGGCCTTCGGCTACAGCACCGTGTTTCTGCTGTTCACCGGACTGGGTGCTTTCATCAGCGCCTATTTTGGAAAGGACCTCTCCTTCGAACCCGTCCCCTCGGTTTGGGAAAAATACCAGGGTCCGGGAGTGGCCAAACGGCAGGTCGCCGCCTTCCTGGGTGGCGCGATCTTGCTCTACGGTGCCCGCATGGCCGGTGGTTGCACGAGCGGCCACGGGATTAGCGGAACGATGCAGTTGGCTCTCTCAAGCTGGGTGTTCTTCCCCGTCATGTTCGTCACCGGAATCATCACCGCCCGCCTCCTGTTTCGAAACAAAGGAACCTCCAACTAGACTCCGGCCACCTTCCCCTTTTCCAACTTTCACAAAAATATCAAACCATGAATCTACCCATTCCAACCAGCTCGACCGGAGGCCTCGTGATCGCTGCGATCCTCGGCCTGATCTTCGGCGTCCTCCTCAACAAGGGGCGCGTCACCGACTACAATGTCATCGTCAACCTCTTCCGCCTCAAGGATTTCACGGTGGTGAAGATCATGATGACGGCGATCGTCGTCGGTGGCATCGGTGTTTTCGCAATGATGGGCATGGGCTTGATCGAGGGATACCATATCAAAGACGCCAACCTGCTCGGCGTTGCGCTTGGCAGCGGAATCTTCGGCGTCGGCATGGCGCTTTACGGATACTGCCCGGGAACCGCGATCGGCGCGATCGCCACTGGCCGGTTGCACGCGATCGTAGGATTCTTCGGGATGATTGTCGGCGGGATCGCTTACGCCCTGAGCTACGGCTGGGTGAAAGCGAACATCCTCGGAGTCTGGAGTTATGGTAAGGTGAGGATTCCAGAACTCACAGGCATCCCGACAGGCGTCTGGTGGGTCCTCCTCGCCGCAGGCACCGGAGCCCTCTTCTATTTGATCGAGCGTGCTGCGCGGAGCACACCACCCCGCCCGTAGTTTTTGCGGCTCCGCAGGTGTCATGAAGGCCGGCGCGATAAGACAGCTTTTCTTCAGAGCATGGGATTACCCCCCCCATGCTCCCATCTTTTCATTGGCCACTCACGGGAGCCTGTGATTTCTTTATCCCATCATGACCCGTCGATCTTTTCTCCGCACCTCTGCTGCAAGCTCTGTCTTCGCCGGCACGGCCCAAAGTCTCAGTGCCCTCGCTGCCGATAATACGTATCGCAAGAATATTGGCATCCAGCTCTACACGCTGCGCAATGAGTTGAAAGCGGACACTCCGGGGACGATCAAGGCGATTGCTGATGCCGGATACAAGCAGGGCGAGATGTATGGCTTCCCGAATTGCGATGACATGATCAAGGCTTCCCGCGATCACGGTCTCGGGATGAATTCCACCCACTTCGAATGGGAGACCGCGGTGAATCCTTCGGACGAAGGTTTCTCCGGCTTTAAGAAGATCCTTGAGAAGGCCAACCGGATCAAGCTGACCCACCTCGTGGTGCCTTACCTTCATGACAAGGACCGCAAGACCCTCGATGGCTACAAACGGGTTGCCGGGAACCTTAACAAGGCGGCGGTCATTGCTAAAAAAGCGGGCATCCAACTGGCCTACCACAACCATTCCTTCGAATACAAGCCGATGGGCGACTCGACCGGGTTCGATGTTTTCGTCAAGGAGTTCGCTCCCGAAATGAAATTCGAGCTCGATGTCTTTTGGGTCAAGGCCGGGGGAGTCGATCCCGTGACCTTGATCAAGAAACTGACAGGTCGTGTTTCACAGCTTCACCTCAAGGATTTGAAAAAAGGCCTCGATCTTCCGATCTACGACGGCATGCCGAAGGAGGCCTTCAAGGAACTGGGGAACGGCATGATTTCCATGGAACCGATCATCGAAGCCGGGAAAGCGGCCGGGGTGGCTCATTGCCATGTCGAGCAGGACCAGTCTCCCAATCCTTTGGCGAGCATCAAGGAGAGCATCGCCTACTTGAAGAGCCTCTAGCCGAAGCCGGGATCCGGATCACTTGTCCTGCCCGTGATCATGGGGGTGGTGGTGATCTTTGAGATGTTGCTTTAGGAGATCTTTTCCGTAGTCGTTTCCATTTGGCGTCCGGACGGTGGCGTGGATGTGCTGTTTGGTCGCAGTCCTGCTCCGTCCAAGTGCGATGGGACGTTGGTGGTCAAATTCGATGAGCACGACGGGACTGTGAATGCGGTAGTAGAACACCGAACTTTCGTCCATTTCGCCAATCCAGGCAAAGCGGGTGCGATCGAGATGCTTTTCGATCTCCTTCATCTTCACCTTGGCATGTCCTTCTTTGAGATTGTGAATCCACAAGCCGGTGAGCTTTAGAAAAGCAGTTTTCTGATCGGCATTTAATTCGGAGACCGGCAGTCCTTCATAGGGAATGACGGCATTGTCATGGAATGCTTCCGTGTTGGTATTGGTTCCGTCTTTGGTGCTCTTCAAGACCGCCTTCTTCTTTTGGGCCCCCGTGAGGCTTCGGGCAAAAGCGAGAGCTTGATTTTGTTCCTCCTGCAGGACGATTGTTCCTTTGTATTTTCCTTCTTCCGCCGAGACCGGCTCGGAGCCGAGGAAGAGGGGAGTCATGACAACCTGGTCAGCGAGGACGAAGTAGTTGATGATGCAGTGGTGACCGTCGAACTGAAATCCCCATGGCTTGGTATCCGAAGGATCGCCCATGATGGTGATGAAGTAGGCCCAGCGTCCGTAGCCGTATTCGCCTTCGCGACCGCTCAGCTCGGCGATGGTGTGATTGAGCTTCATGATGTCCTGCGTCGTCTTCAGTCCCCTCGCACTGAGTCCGGCGCTGATCATTTTTAAGGCAAGGCTTCGTTGGGTTTGGGACATTTCCTCGAAAGAAACGCCCTGACGGGGGAGGCTGTGTTGGTTGGCCCAGCGCCGCCATTCGCTGTCATCGACGGGGAACTTGGTTTTGGTTCGTTGCTCGTCGCTTAGGCCGGCGAGGAAGGAAAGGGCCGCTTTCCTGACCCCGGTCGTCTTGACTCCGGTTGACTTGATTTCGAAGAGGCCGGTTTCCACTTTGCCATCTGCGGTGATTCCAACGAAGGGCTCGGCGATGGCTTTCTTTTCCATGTCGGCAAACCTGTTGCCCCCGCCCGGACCCCTGCCCGGGCGTTTTTGCTGGGCCTCACTGATCAGGCAGGTGCCTGCCATGAGGAGAGTGGTGAGGATCGGGACCGGGGTGCGCGTTAAGAAATTCATCGAAGATGAAACACGTCCCTTGGCGAAAAGTTGCTCATAAAGGCGGGAGGCGGGAGGCGG